>JAGLQD010000146.1 GCA_023136985.1 Candidatus Sabulitectum sp.
CGAAGAATTTCATGTCGAGTTCTCCGTCTCCGTCTTCGTCGTGATAGACGGTAACAGCGTAAATGCCCGGTTCCAGAGATTCAATGGTAAATGTTACAGGATCCGAATTCACCGGCTCACTGGCACTGTAAACAGAGCTGCTGGTATCCCGTGGGAAACCTTCTGCTGAATTGAAGATCTCCATTCTGGCGAAACCGGTTATCTCTTCAAAACCGGTGATCTGTACGGCAAGAAGGGTAGTAACCCCGCTGCTGATTTCAACTGCATCCTGAACTGTTTCACCTTCAGCGGACGCACTGCCACAGCCCATGACTATCACAGCAAAGAATATCGGAAAAAGGAGCTTCATAGATAACCTCAGTTTCATTCTCTTTCTTGATATATACTGTTTGATTCACAGTGGTAACATAGTTACTTGCCCAGAAAAAGCCGCCTGGCAAGGTTATCTGGAAGACCTGCTTTTTTTATTGCATCTGCTGCTCCATACACATCATACTTCACCCTGACATGACGGAAAGTTCTTTCCTCTGTATTCAGAAGAAGATAAGCCGCTCTTGGATCGCCATCCCTGGGCTGGCCAACGCTGCCGCAGTTAATAAGGGAATAATCAGCAAACAAGCCTGTGGGCTTATCTGAGCAGTCGCCGCACCGTTTCCACTGCATTGATATGTGTGTATGTCCGTAGATCGACGGATAGTCTCCTGCAGCAAGGACTGCATCAATAGCCTCAGGAGATTTCAATATGTAGATCCATGAAGATGGCGATTTCACCGATGCGTGACTTAAGCTGATGCCGTAATAGAAAGTGTGCAGTGGAAGTGAATTAATCCATTCGATATGATTCAGAGTGATCTGCTCTCGGGTCCATTCCATGGCCTTCTGACCGTCTGTGTTGAAATGTGAGATTCCCACAAGCCCCGCAGCCCCCTGGTCATGATTCCCAGCAACCACCTCATCGCACACTTTCCTGACAATGTTAATACAATCTCCGGGGTGAGAGCCATATCCCACAGTATCTCCAAGACAGACAGTACTGTCTGCTTCTGCACCTGCAGGGTCTGCCAGAACTGCTTTCAAAGCTGCAAGATTACCGTGAATGTCACTGAGAACTCTTATGAGCATGTTACACTCCAAATGAATCAGTTCAAGGTCAAAGATTCATAATCAACCCAATTACAATCTGGAAAGACAATACCATTGTCAATATGCTGTAATTCAGTATACTGTATTATGCTTAACAGAAGCAGCATCGAAAGGAGAAAGATGGACGACAGAAAATCAGCACTGAAATATCTGTTAAAGAATTTTCTGTTTGCTTTGCCCTTCTTTATTATTGGCCTTTATCTGCTGATACCAGTTTCTGTTAAATCAATACCAGCGATTTTTGTACTGGCTGTTGGAGGCATTCTGCTTGGAAAACCGCTGGCTGCTCTGCTGACCAGTTCAGCAAGCTCAATTCTTTTTCCTGCTTCTGCAGGAAGGGAAGTCAATCTCATGTTCAGCATTGCCGAATCACGGATCATGGAAAGGGAATATGACGAAGCTCTTTTTCTTTTAAATGAAATGATACCCCGGGATCCGGAAAGACTTGAGATCTATCTTCGAATTATGAATCTTGCAATGGAAAAAATGAATCAACCTGAAAAAGCCAGAGATGCTTTCCGGGCAGGATTGAAAAATCTCAAAGACTCCGAAGAGAGAAAAACACTTGTGAGAGAGTACAAGAGACACATGCTTTAAGCCCCGGCAGCAGCCGGGGCATTGCTATTTTTTTATAAGTATCTTGTCCAGCACTCCATTAACGAAAGAACCGGTCTTCGGCCCTTCAAATTCGATTGCCAGACGAACTGCTTCCTTGATAACAACAGGTGCAGGAATAGACAGGTAGTTTTCCTCAGCTGTTGCCTGCTCAAGAATAAGCTTCGTGATCGGGGTAAGCCTGTTCATTGACCAGTTAACCAGAGAACCTTCAATAAGAGCATCAATTTCTTCCCTGTTACTGTCAACTGCCCTGGCCAGTTCTTTTATCCATACCCTTGTGTCAGGGTCGGAAATTCGGGTGGTCATCTGCATTAATTCCATGTTCGCCACGGTTGATTCCCCGTTGGCATCCGCAGCATAACGACACTGCAGAAGAAACTTTCTTCCTCTGGTACGAAGACCCAAATTATTCCTCCGGACTTTCCAGGTTGGAATTGGAAGCAGAAAAACCATTGATCTGTTCATAAAGACTGGCCATTTCAAGAGCTGTCATGGCAGCATCAAAGCCTTTGTTACCACTCTTTGTTCCAGCTCTGTCCACAGCCTGATCAACTGTATCGGCGGTGATCATGCCGTAAACAACAGGAACAGAAGAGTT
>JAGLQD010000147.1 GCA_023136985.1 Candidatus Sabulitectum sp.
AAGGCCAGTATAACTTCCACCATTGCCATAAAAAGCCTCTGTCCGGCAATGACAACAGCAGCAGGCGCAATCAACATTGGCGCTGCTATGGCAGCAGCAGCAGCCTCGCGAACACCAACACCGCCTGGGACGAAGAACACAATATAGCCTGCCAGCCATGACAGTGGTGCAGCGGCCAGAGAATGAGAAAAATGGAGTTCAGTGAGCCCGGCACCCTTTAAAAGAAGAAAAAGAGACAATCCGCGAACCATCCATAAGAATGCATAGAGCAGAGTTGCTGCCGCTGCCGTTTTCATCGATGGAAGTTCCTGGACATCTATACCTTTCTTTCTGCAGAGAAAGCTCTGTACCGGGTGCAGAAGAGGAAGAAGAAGTATGGCGGACGCCGCTGCAATTGCTGCAGTTTTTCCCCCTGTGTGCTGGAATACCTCCGGGCTGATAAGAGCAAGCAGTATTACAAGCAGCCCGATAGAGGCCACTGTGAAGAACAACTCGTATGCCGTGGTTGCAGCGGCCTTCCCGGCTTTCATTCCACGGGCTTTCAGAAAACCTGCTCTGCCGGCGAACAACCAGATCTTCCCTGGAATGTATCTTCCAAGCTGACTGGCATACCAGGCTGCAAACATTTCTCCCGCTGGGATCTTTGATCCCATTGATCTGCAGATAAGAACCCAGCCTGACGGGGTAAGGGCCAGAGAGGCAGTGAGCAGAACTGCTGACAATGCAAGTTCTCCCAAGTTGAGCTGCCAGTTGTACCTGCCTACTTCTTGCAGCCAGCTTCCCCCGTTCTTCCAGATGAAGAATGCTGCCAGGGCTGCAAGCAGGAAAAGGGCAATCCTTGAGATCATGGCGAGTTTACTGCCTTTCACAAAAGCCCATTTTCTTTGTACCAGTTCACAGCGTCAATGGCAGTAAGAGCGAAGGAGCGTTCTGCTGTGAACCCTTTTTTCCCTGCTTTGTCAGTATTGCAGAATCTGTCCATCCCGAAGAGATTGTATCTGCTTCTGGAAAGAGCCTTCGGGCACAGTGGCCCCCAGGTAAGTGCAGTTCTGAAAACAAAGCGTGGAATGGGAAGGAACCTTACGGATTTACCCATTGCAACTGAAATGTGTTGCGCAAGCTCTCTTATGGATAGTATCTGCGGGCCACCTATATTGTAGATCCCTTTTGAGAGGATTCCGCCGGGAAAGCTGTTAAGCACTGCAGCTGCAACATCCCGCACATCAGTGGGCCTCGTTCTTGCTGATCCGGACCCTACAAGCGGGAACCAACCTTTGTGTACCTGCCGAAAAAGAGGAAATTTATGCATGTCTCCCGGGCCGAACACGAAATCAGGTCTAAGGATCGTTACTCCTGGAGAGTTGGATACTAACTGCTTTTCAGCTTCCACTTTGGTGGATTCGTAATCTCCCATTGGATCGTAATCTGAGCTTTCCCCTGCATTTGCAGAAAGACCGGTTACCCCTGGTGTACTCAGGTGTATCAGCGGGATTCCAGTTTTCCGGCACTGATCGCACAGGGTGGCGGGAAGCTGTACATTGGCGGCTTTCAGCTCTTTAATAGTTGCACCCTGACCCCCGAGCCTTCCAGCGCTGTTTACCACAATATCAATTTCTGACGGAAGCTTTGTTAGGGGTCCATTCCGGGAGAAGCTGTGGGAAACAACATGGTGGCCGGCATTTTCCACTGCCTGTTTTATGTATCCGCCAATGAAGCCTGATGCGCCTGTGAGAAATACATTCAAGAGATCGCCTCCAGAAGCTTTTTAGTATAGGTTGCCCATGAGAATTCTGAGGCTTTTGAGGCTATTCTCTCAGAGGTGATTTCTTTTCCGGTAAGTGCAGAACATTTCAGTATTGCTTCAGCAAGACTCTCCGGTGTTGCCTGCTTTGCTGCTGTTCCTGTTCTGCCAGGATCAATTGTCTCGGCAAGTCCACCCTTGTCTGTTACTACCATTGGTTTCCTGAAGGCAAGTGCTATCTGGGCAATACCGCTCTGGGATGCTCTCCTGTAGGGAAGAACAACTATGTCTGCCGCATTGAACCATGTACCCACATCGCTTTCAGGTATGAAGGAGTTCTCCCAGAGAAGTCTCGGGGATTCGAAATTACGATCCGTGTAGTTTTCTCCAGCGGCAATAATACGGTATTCTTCCGGAAGAAGATCACATGCTTCAATCAGAATATCCAGCCCTTTGTATTCCCTTACGAGCCCGAAGAAAAGAAGAGCTTTCTCTTCGGGCTTCAAACCCAGTTTCTTTCTTGCTTCCGTCCTTGATAAACCTGTGGACAGGTACTGGTCATAGATCGGATGAAAAAGTCTGATAGATCTTTTGCCGGTTAACAATGCTTCCTTTTCAGCCTGTTCTGAATGAACCACAAGCATATCCTGCTGGCTGAAGAAATGTTGTGAAAAGGCCTTGGCAAAAGGAAAAGACTCATGAGGTTTGATGTTGTGACAAATGGCAACTGATTTTATACCTCCTGGATTCACTGCGGTAAGGCATGGAGCGAAGAAGGGGTGCCACCACTGAGAGATAATGAGATCAGGCTTTAAACTGGCGATGATCTGTCTTGTTTTCTTCCAGGAGAAGGGTTTGTAAGAATGAAGAATACCTTCAGAGCTGCTGTATCCCTTTTCGTACTGTGTTTTGCCTGGGAAAAGGAAACCGGGATAAAGGTGTGAGTAGTTTATACCGGTCACACTGCAGTTCTCTTTCTCCAGTGCAGAGAAAAGCATTTTTCCGAATTGTGCTATTCCTCCCCGGTAAGGGGGAAGAGGGCTTACCAGAGCAACTTTCATTTTGTCTGAGATGTTATTGTGTATGGTTTGCGTGGATTGAAACGAAGGATCATTTCACCAAGCAGCCCCATGGAAATGAATTGAAATCCAGCAAGCATAAGAAATACACCCATGAGAAGAAGTGGTCTGCTGCCTATGGATTCGCCTCCGATCCAGAGGATTGACAGGTATATGTTAATCACAAAACCCACAAAAGAGAGCAGCGTACCTATTCCGCCGAAGAAATGAAGAGGTCTGTATGAGTAACGACCAAGGAACAGTACTGTGATCAGATCCGTATAACCTCTGAAGAATCTGGCCAGACCGTACTTGCTCTGCCCGTGCTTCCGCGGACGGTGGTTTACTGCTTTCTCTCCAACCTTGAACCCGTTCCGAAAGGCAAGAACAGGAGTATAACGGTGCATCTCTCCATACAGCTCAAGAGATTTGGCTGCAGCTTTCCTGTAAACTTTCAGTCCGCAGTTGAAATCATGAAGATGAATTCCAGTGGTAAGTCCAACAACTCCGTTGAATATTTTTGAAGGCAATCGCTTTCCTGCAGGATCATTTCTTACTTTCTTCCATCCGCTTACCAGATCCAGACCTTCCTTCTCCATGATATCCATCATGGGAAGAATCTCTGCAGGGTCATCCTGCAGATCGGCATCAAGAGTGGCAATGAACTGGCCATCAGCTTTATCAAACCCCGCAGCAAGTGCAGCAGCCTTTCCCCGGTTCGCTCCGAATCTGAGCCCCTTCAGAGGGTACCTGCCTGAGAGATCCGAAATAGTGTCCCAGGTGCCATCATTGCTTCCATCATCGATGATTACAGCATTCCAGCTTTTCTTCCCCATTGCTTCAGAAATTTCAGCAAGCAACTCACGCAGGCTCTCTGCTTCATTGTATGCCGGAATCACAACAGTAATTAATATGTCATTATTGATATTCATGTAGTTTTATCTCCCCTCCGCCTACCCTCAAGTATGTGAAGTGAGAAATCCAGTCGCCAAGTGATGCATGAATGAGGTTTCCGTGGTCTACCACAGAAGGACAATGTGTGTGTCCCGTAATAACAAGTCTGGTGCCATTGTCTGCCTGATCCAGTACCCAGCGGGTCATGTATTCTGGAATTGAATCAACCTGTTTGCGGAGTATTCTCTTGCTGGTGTGAGAAAAGAGATTAGCAAGAGCAGTGGCAATAGTGGGATGTACCATTGAAAAAAGAAATTTTACAGGTGTTGAGCGTAAAACCGGTTTCATCATTCTGTATCCAGTATCGCCGGTTCCCAGCCCGTCACCATGAGACAGAAGGGTTTTTCTGCCGTCGATAATTTCAGAATAGACGGTATTGTAGATTATCTGCATTCCAGTTTCCGATTCAAGCTTGCTGCCGCACCACCAGTCATGGTTCCCTGGAAGGAAAAATACCTTCCAGCTGCAATCCGACAGATCTCTAAGAAGAGAGAGTACATCAGAAAAACCAGCAGGAATCACAGTACGGTATTCAAACCAGTAATCAAAAAGATCACCAAGAATCCAGAGTCGACCGGGTTCTTTCTTCTTCAGATCCTTTAGAAAATTCTTTAAAGGTTCCCTGCCGGGATGGTACTTTCCGGTGGGATAGAGGTGTACATCGCTGATAAAGTAGTGGTTCACTGAGATCCTCGCAGAGTCCTTTCAACACAGCCGAATCCATATGCGCTCACAACGGTCCCATCACTGCGGACAAGAGATGCAACAGGGAGATGATCTGTAACAAGAAAGTCTTTCAGTTCTTCATCTCCCAGAGCGACACTGAGGGATATGCCCAGTGCGTTCAACTGAGTCTGAGATGCATTGCGTACTGTAGACGTGAACTGAACTGGAATAGCTGTTATTCCTCTCTCATGAACGGTGGACAGAGACAAAAGGTCACTTTCATTCTCAGTGTATTCGCCCAGAGGCAACCAGCAGTACAGAAGAACTGCATTGTGATCGCTCTCGTTCATTTCGAAAAAACCATCAGCACCAGGCAGAAGAACTGTTCCAGGCAGGGAAAGTACTTGTTCCGGGCTTACAACAGCAATGGTTTCCAGAGAATCGTTTCCGTCTTTACACCCGGACAATACGAGCAGAAGAGAAATTGCAAAACTGATACTTCTTACCATGTTTATGGTACCTCGCTAAATATAATTGATACTGTACCATCGGTTTCCGTGTAATCAAGCGGGAATGGGATCTCATCCGGCAATCTGCGATTCGGAAGGGTGGTTCTTCCACAGTTCTCTATGGTAACAAAGGTAACCATTTCTCCGATATCCACAGTTATGGTAATGGGGTAGATATCCCAGCTGCCTTCCCCTCGTTGTTCTGCCAGAATCCATGAGATGGCTGAAAGATCATTGCCTGATCTTATGGAATTTGCAGGTGACCTGAACAGCAACAAAGGCAGAAGAACAATCAGAGTGCCTGCTGCTTTTAACATACCCGAGGGAAGAATCACGCTTTATCAAACAGGCTGGATATAGAACTTTTTAGAGCCTGCGGAGCAGAAGTTCTAAGTAATCCCACAGTTCGCCCATGGAGTTTTGAGGCTCTACCAAGAAATCTCTCGCAGTTGGGGCAACTTTTGAGATGATTCTCGACTCTGATCACCTTCTCCGGAACTAGTTCACCGGAAATGTAATCGTTGTAATGATCAAGAACAAAAATACATTCAGGACTCATTGGCCTCCAATCCTTCATTGAACCACTGGCTGAGCATACTCTGCATTGAGGCTCTGGCCCGGTGTAGCCTTGATCTTACGGTTCCCACGGGAATTTCAAGCAACTTTGCTGTTTCTGCGTAAGAAAATCCTTCTACATCACAGAGCAGCACAACACTTCTGAAATCGATGCTGAGCCTGGCCATTGCCTTCTCTATATCTTCACGCATCATACCACGAAGAAACAACTCAAAGGGCTGAGGCCAGACGCTTCCAGTGAATCTTTGATCACCTGATTCAACCTGGTCAGTCCAGTCGCTGGGAACCTCACCTCTGCTTTTAGCCCTGTGCTGGTTAAAAAATATGTTTCTCATGATTGCGAACAACCAAGCCCTGGCATTAGTTCCCTGCTTGAACTGCTCTGCAGCTTTAAGTGATCTTGCGCAGGTCTCCTGTACAAGATCTCCCGCATCCTCATTGTTTCTTACAAGATGCCACGCATACCTGTACATACTGTCCAGGTTTGCCATCACTTCACCCTCAAATGCCAGCCTTTTCTCGGACTTTTTATTCATCAATCCTCCATGTATGGAACATTAGCAAAAGGCACCCCTTCGGCAAGTGCTGTAAATCCGGGCAGTGTAGCTGAGTGACAGTTCTTTCTGCCTTCCTATGTTGCGGCGAAATGGGTACATCCACAACCTGTAGTAGTCAGGGGTTGTTTTAGACACTAAATATTGATAATTTTGGCAAAACAAATTTTTGAGGGGAGATATTGTGTCTAAGAAAGAAATTGGTCTGTTTGAAGACTTTTTTAATACTGAAGAGAAGAAGGAAGTGCGGGAGCAACCTCTGGTAGAGAATCTTGTAACTCCTTCATTTACACCAAACGCTGAATTGGTCCTAAGAAAGCGCTACCTCACAAGGAACAGTGAAGGGGACATTCTGGAGACGCCTTCAGAGATGCTTTGGAGAGTTGCCTCTTGTGTTGCTAACGCTGAAGAGAAGTGGGATGGAGATACGGGGCAGTGGGCTACAGTGTTTTATAACATGATGGCACGGAAAGAGTTTCTTCCTAATTCACCCACTCTGATGAATGCTGGAAAAGAGCTTGGACAACTCTCTGCCTGTTTTGTTCTTCCTGTGGAAGACAGCATGGATAGTATTTTCTCTGCAGTAAAGAACACTGCACTTATTCATAAAAGTGGTGGGGGAACCGGGTTCTCATTTTCAAAGATAAGACCGGCGAATGACTATGTTCATTCCACAAAAGGTGTTTCCAGCGGACCTATTTCTTTTATGACTGTGTTTGACCATGCAACAGAAACTGTTAAACAGGGGGGAGTTCGCAGGGGAGCAAATATGGCAGTGCTTCAGGTTGATCACCCTGATATTGAGCAGTTTATCACAGTCAAACAGGACATGGGGCTGTTGAATAACTTCAATTTGTCTATTGGAGCTACTGAGTCATTTATGAACGCCGTTGAAAGAGGTGAGGATTTTTCTCTGATTAATCCCCGAGACGGCGCAAGCGTAAAAAACATGAGTGCAAAGTCAATCTTTTCACAGATTGTAGACTCTGCATGGTCCAGCGGAGAGCCTGGACTCATCTTTATCGACAAGATGAATGACGCAAATCCAACACCGCATATAGGCGAAATTGAAGCTACAAATCCTTGTGGAGAGCAGCCTTTGCTGCCATATGAAGCCTGTAATCTGGGTTCAGTCAATCTTTCTCTCATGGTTAGAAGAGGACCTAACGGACTCCCTGAAGTGGCATGGACCCGTCTTGAAAGAACGGTTAGAAATGCTGTGAGGTTTCTTGATGATGTTATTGAAGTGAACATGTATCCTCTTCCTGAGATCACAGATATGGTTATGGGTAACAGGAAGATCGGTCTCGGACTCATGGGGTTTGCAGATCTTCTCTTTAGATTGTCCATTCCGTACAACAGCGAGAAAGCCCTTGTTCTTGCTGAGGAAATAATGAGTTTTATTGCAGACAAGGGCAGGCAAACAAGCTCGGACCTTGCAAGGGAAAGAGGGGCGTTCCCGAATTTCAAGGGAAGTCTTTTTGATACAAGGAACATGCCAGCCATGAGAAATGCAACTGTAACTACCATAGCTCCCACAGGATCTATCAGCATTCTTGCCGGTTGCTCCAGTGGGATCGAGCCTGTTTTCGCTCTTGCCTATACCAGAAGGAATCTTCTAGACGAAGGTGACGAGCTTCATGAAGTTGTCCCAGAGTTTGCAAAAGTTGCAATGGAAAGGCATTTTCATACCGCAGAGCTTATAGGTAAAATTGCGGAAAAGGGAAGCTGTAAGGATATGGAGGAAGTTCCGGAGGATATTCGCCAGGTCTTTGTTACTTCCCATGATATCAGTCCCTCTTATCATGTAAGAATGCAGGCTGCTTTCCAGAAGTACACCGATAACGCAGTTTCAAAGACAGTGAATCTTCCCAATGACGCCACCCGCGAAGATGTTTCAAGAGTTTTTCATCTTGCACGGCAACTCGGATGCAAGGGAGTTACTGTTTACAGAGACGGCAGTCGTGACAAGCAGGTATTGAATCTGAATTCTGATACACCTGAAGTAAAGGATGAACCGGTTCTGGTGGGACCCAGGCCCCGACCTGAGCTTACGCGGGGCGTGACAAGAAGAGTTAGAACAGGCTGTGGAAACCTCTATGTAACCATAAATGAAGATGAGCATGGACCTGTGGAGATATTCAGTCAAATGGGCAAAGCGGGAGGCTGTGCTGCAAGTCAGAGTGAAGCCATTAGCAGAATGGTATCTCTTGCACTGCGAAGCCATGTTCACCCATCGGAGATAGCGAGTGAGCTTAAAGGCATAAGTTGTCACAGGCTTGCATGGCAGAATGGAACAAGAATATTGTCTTGCGCAGATGCCATGGGTAAAGCTCTTGAATGGCACATGAAGAGCACAGACGGTGATTCTGAAGAACAACTTGAAAATGATGCCGATGTAACGGTTATTGTGAAGGAAGACTCCGGTTCATCAACTCCTGTTAACAATCTCGCCGGGGCATGCCCCTTTTGCGGAGGTCCTTTGAAGTATGAATCAGGTTGTGTTTCCTGTGCGCTTGATTGTGGATACTCGGAGTGCGGGTAACCCGGGTTTTACTTTGATTGAGCTGATGATCGTTGTGGTGATCATAGGTGTTCTTGCCGGTATTGCAATTCCTAAGTTTCGGGATGTAGCTGACAGCGCCAGAGCTGCGGCCTGCCGCAGCAATCTGAACTCACTGGCACATTGCTTGAATTTTTACGCCTGTGACAACAATGGATATCCTTTTGTAGGGGAGCCTCACAACTGGAGGGGGTTTTCTCTTCTCGAAGGATATCTTCACGGAGCAGATGGTTACACCTGCCCGATTACCGGTAGTTCAGATTACCGGTACAGACTTTACGGAAACGATGGTACTTTTGCAGTAAGGGGCTGGTCTCTTGCCTGCCACAATGGCCACGGTCACATATACAACGGCGTGGCCAGCTGCAGCGCAGATTAACGGAGACTATTCGGTATCTGTATCCTCTGCATTTTCGATTTCCTCAAGAGCTTTTCCCAGAGCCTGGTGTACTTCTTTCATCAGGTCAGGATTGAGTGTGATGCCTTTGCGTGTGGGTTTCCACTCACCGTCATCTGCCATGTAGTAGGTACGTACCTCAATGTACTGGCGTTTGCGGAATTCTGTAAGGGCGACTCTTACTACATCTTCGCCCTTTTCGATCTGAGCAATCTGCTTGTCCATTTGAACCTCCAGGTTTAAATTTATGGGGCTACTGTACATTTTGAGTTGGTATGCTGTCAAGTGTCTGTTAACTTCCGACTGCACGGTTTGTATATTAAAGCAGACAAGTCAGGAGGCTTATGCAGGACCAGCTTGGTGGATACAAACAGCGTTTCCGGCAGATACTGAGGGCATTACCCTGCGGTTACATATACGGAGAAGTGCTTGTTAATGGAAATGGAGAACCGGAGGATTACTCTGTTCTTGATGTGAATCATGCTTTTTCTGATATGACGGCGACAACAAGAAACAAGGTACTTGGCAGGCGGATATCGGGTCTTTTTTCTCTTTCCTCTGTAAAGGAAGATATTGCTGTTTTCGTTAATGTGGCTCTTACCGGCGATCCAGTGGAAAAGGAATTCTTTTCCCCGCACTTCGGTATTCACTTCAGAGTGTTCTGTTATGCCCCTATGGATGGTTTTTTTGTTGCCCTTCTAACCGATCTTTCAGGAGAGAAGAAACTGGAGAACCGTCTTGATTTCATACGCAAGTTTGGTAACTCCACCTCAGATGAATTCTTTATTCTGGATTCAACCGGGAAATTCATACTGGGGAATGCTGCTGTGGGCAGAAAGCTTGGGACAGATCAGGGAAGTATCCCCGGTCACAGTTATTCTGAACTCAGCATCATGGTTGAGGGCGACTGGTGGGATACTCTCTGGAAATCCCTTTTGCAGCGGGGTTCCCTGCAATTCGAAACAGACCATAGAGGAAAAGACGGCGTAGTTTACCCTGTTGAACTCTCAGTTGATCTTATGGAATTCGGCGGCAGAAGGTATGCAGCATTTGTTGCAAAGAATATTTCCAACAAGCAGATTCTTAGTAAAGCCCTCAGGCAGGACAGACGATTTGCGGAACAGGCAGCTTCTATGGCCGGCTATTTCGTCTGGATGGTGGATTCAAATGGTGTATTTCGCCCTCTTCTCGGGGGAAACAGCAGCCTTGTGGCAGGACCTGTAAATGATGTTTTCTTTTCTCTTTTTCACAGTGACGACAGAGCTGAATGCTCAAGAGCTATCATGACTGAAGTTGATGGAAGCAGAGAATTGCGGATGAAGGCCGGCAAAGGTACAGAATACTACAAATTTAAATGGTCATATATTGAAGACAGCGGTGTGGTAGGAATATGCTATCCGTTGAGTGGCGCAGGACTTTCTGGAATGGGAAGCCATTCAATGGTGATGGATGCCATAGATATGATGAATGAATCCATGCTTGAAAGAATGAATCAGCTGGAGGGTGCTCTTACTCTTAACAAAGTAAATGCCGCCATCCGAATGATCAGATCGATCTATGCAGACTTTTCCAACATGACTGGAGAGAACCACTCACCTGAAAGAGTAAGACTTGATGTTTTTCTCTCGGAGAATGAGGGATTGCTGAGGCAGTTGCTACAACCTGCAATTCCCCTGGAAATTGATGCTTCCCTGCGAGCTGTGGGGTTTTGTGATCCTGCATTTATAGAGAGCGTACTTGCCAGGCTGCTTCTGATAATTCAGGATACCGGCTTGACTTCGGCTATTTCACTGCGTTCGTTCAGTGATTCATCAGGAGCAGGTATATGTGTCACTGTTTCCGGCCATGCAGGAATTCAAACAGCACTTGAGAGATCCTTCATTCCGGTTAAATCCAGGAAACCCGGGCTGGCATCTGTTTATGCAATGGTTAGATCAGGCGGTGGCCGTGTTTACTATGAGACACTGGATGACCAGATAGAGTTTCGAGTGAGTTTCCCAAAGCGTGGAATGGAAGATGATTCGGCTTTTATCCTTATTGCTCTTCCAGACCAGGTAGATGCAGCCAGAGCCAGTGCAGCGTTGAAAGACGCAGGTTTCTCCGTGGCGATTGAAAGCAGTTTTCCGGAAATACAGCGAAGGATTCGTGAAGAGAAAGTAGGTGTGTTGATCATTTCAGCAGACATGGTTGATTTCTCACCGGACGAGATAATGACTGGAGTTTCCGGGGTGTTTTTCATCCAGATCGGAGGAGAACAGAGCAACCCCGAAGTAAAGCTCCTTCCTGGTCATTTCCGCACCAGTGATCTTGTTACCTGTGTGAAACAGACAGTAAGTACTAAAGCTGAAATGCTTCAGGCAGCAGATCTCCCAAGCGGAAATCTCTGGGGGGAACCCCATCTGATGCCACCGTTATCTTAAAATCGCTATCACAGAATTCCCAAAGAACCTGTCTACATGCGCCGCATGGCACTGGT
>JAGLQD010000148.1 GCA_023136985.1 Candidatus Sabulitectum sp.
ACCCGGATACTGCATCCAGATCACCATCCTGATCCACATCAAACTGGAGTATGGAAAAGGGGCCGTTAAATTCAGGATCGATTACATGGTGCTCCCAGTTTGTTGCAGTGCCGTCGGTATTCTCCCACCAGCACACTTCGCCGGAAGATTTGCTTATGCCACCGGCACTGAGTACATCAACATCGCCGTCCCCGTCAATATCACCAGCGTAAGCGCCTCGAGCATAGTACAGATCCTCACTTACAGAGTGCTCTGTCCATGTAGTTCCGGAGCCGTCAGCATTTTCATACCAGCGAACTGCACCGTCCAGTTTGGCAGCGGAAAGAATGTCCCAGTCACCATCATTGTCAAAGTCAATCGGGTATACAGACATGGCACAATCAAAATCGGGGGCTATAATGTGTTTAGTCCAGGATGTACCTGATCCATTGTTTCTGTACCAGACCACCTGATCTCCACTTTTGGCGGATGCCACAACATCAATCATGCCATCTTCATCCATATCAACAACTGCAATTCCCTTTGCCCCGTCCAGGCTGTCGTCTATCATGTGTTCATTCCATGATGTGCCCAGGCCATCCAGGTTTTCCCACCATATGACCATATCTGCACCCATGGCTGTTCCCAGAATGTCATTGTCTCCATCATTGTCCACATCAGCACATACAGCTCCGAAGGCACCAGCAAGGTTTGAAGCAACAAGATGGGATTCCCATGAAATTCCATCATTCAGATTTTCCCACCAGAGAATTTTGTTGTCTACAAAAGAAGCTGCAAGAATGTCCATATCTCCATCCATGTCAACATCCTCTGCATAGGCGCAGATGGAGTACATGGCACTTGCTTCGATTTCCGTAGCAGCATTGGTTAGCATGCCGGCTGAAAGAGAAAGAACCCCGGGGGCTTCTGCGTACACAATTTCATCCGAATTGTTGAATGAGTTCAGCCATTCGGAAACCGGACCGGGTTCCCCGGAACCTCCTGACCAGTCGGTTTGATGGGCTGTATCAGCAAATACCGCTGTAACCATCAACAAAAGAATTGTCAACATGAATTTCATGATCAGCGAAGACCTCCGATTATGGTGATCAGTTTTGATACAGCTTCTGTTTCATTGGACAGTCGCAGTAGATAAACACCGGATGGGAACTCATCAACAGCAAATTGAATCGAATTCATGCCGCTGTGAAGCTCTCCAGTTCCAATGTTCTGAATCATACGGCCTGAAATATTGTAGAGGGAAGCATCGATCACTCCCGTCTGGTTCATATTGACTTCAATCGTGATCGATGAAGAGACTGGGTTCTGACAGACGGTGGAAGAAAGACCGTACCCGGTGTTGTCGCCGAAGGCTATACCGGTGGTGTAGGGCGACAGGAAGGCGAACAGGTATCCGCTCTCACCACGGCCAGCCAGGATGTCGGGGTATGTGTCTTGATTCCAGTCTGTTACAAATGGACTGGAGTTTAACTCAAGGAATATGTTTCCTGCATCAGATTGAAGACGTTCCGGGGCGGCAAACACCGGCGAAGAGACTGTTCCGGTGTTCTTGCAGAAATAGAGTCCCCCGGCTGTTTCTCCGTAAACTATATCTGTCAGGCCATCCTGATCCAGATCGTACAAACAAGGAGTACATCCGTAAGCACCAAAGGGCTCTCCGCCGCAGAGAACATCCACTCCAGCGGCAAGAATTGGATTACCGGCACTTCCTGTGTTCAGGTAAAGTTTTATTGTGCTGCCCGTTTCCGGAGAAGCGAAGCCAACCAGGAGATCATTGAGAGAATCATTGTTCCAGTCAAACACTGCCGGTGCTGAAACAAGACCTCCATTGATATACTCTCCGGCTGCCTGAAGATCATCCATTTCTGTAAGACTGTCTGCAGTCACTGCCATAAAGTATTTGACATGTCCGTTGTGTTCGCCGACTATCAGGTCTGCGAGTCCATCGTCATTCCAATCCACAACCTGTGGATTCCTTGCTCCTGTTTTTGGTCAACAGTGTCCCTCTGTGTGTATGTCTTCTCCATCCGCCATGATTCTTGTGAAGCCTGTAAATACAGGGTTGGTGTTCGTGCCTGAATTCGGGTAGAACTGAATTGTACCGACTTTGACGCTGTCGATTTCTTCCAGACAGGCTACAACAAGATCATTCAGCCCGTCTTGATTCCAGTCGTATACAAGAGGTGAAGCATTATAACCAGCTTCAAGCATTTCTCCGTCACAGTATATCTGAAATCCATCTCTGAATTGCGGGAAAGCATATGCAACCCCGGAAATTAACAGAATGATCAGGAAAATAGAACTATTTTTCATACACAACTCCTGTCCGGTATATGTCTAACAACCAGTACTCTCTACTGAAAATGTAATAATACATAATACCTATAGAATAAGTATAAAATACCCGAAGAGCAAGAGGGAAACGTTTCATGACATCTGATTTGTGCCAGATCCAGCGACTTGCTGATTACTGTCGGAGTCAAATGGAACAATTTTGTGGCTTGGAATAGTATAGTAGCCATGCAGGTAGTCTTTTCAGGAAAGCGAAAGAGTGGTGTTCAATGAAGTATCTGGCGGTTGGGCTGATTCTGGTATTCAGTGCGTTTTCTTCCGAATTCATGCAGATGACCCCGGTTGGGAATGAGTGCATTCCTGTATCTGTTGAACTTGAAGGATGCAGGGACGCTTCAGATGCACTTGACCAGCTGAAATTTGATATTGATTTTTCCGGCATACTTGAGACAGTGGACAGAGGTGAGGGCTATGCCCATGCCCGATGTGTTCTTTCTGGAGCAAGCGGGGACTACACTCTATCTGTGGATGTTGCCGGTTCCGAAGGTGAGATGCTTCTTAAAAAAGAATATTCAGGTTCATCCTGGGAACCTCTTATCCACAGATTTGCAGATGAGTTCGTATATCTGCTTTCCGGGGAACAGGGAATTGCTTCCACCGGTGTAGCATACATTTTAAGGCGTGACGGCGTTTACTCTTTAATGGTGCAGTCGCTTGACTCACGGGATCCCCAGGTGCTTATCAGTGATGGTGAGGTTATTACCACTCCAGCCTGGAGCCCTGACGGAGAAGACATAGCCTTCACTTCTTACCGGAACGGTCTGGGAGAGCTTTATCTCTATTCTTTTGAAAATTCCTCTGCGCGAAGAATCATTACAGGCGGATTGAATACCTCTCCTGCCTGGACTCCTGATTCAAGATACATTGCTTTCACCAGAAGCTTAAGCGGTAATTCAGATATACATCGGTTTGATACTGCCCTGGGGGATGTTCAGCGACTTACCGCCAGAGGCTCAATTGAAACATCCGCCTCATTCTCACCTACCGGTCAGCAGATGATCCTGACCAGTGACAGAGTAGGTTACCCTCAGCTTTACATTATGGATTCAGCCGGGGGGACTGCAGAAAGAGCCGGCTTTGCCCATGGTTACTGTGACAGTCCGTCATGGTCGCCCACAGGAGATAGAATTGCATATTGTGCCAGATCAAATGGTAATTTTCATATCTTCGTTATGAATACCGATGGAACTGATGTTAGACAGGTCACTGTTGAAGGCTCTCTTAACGAGGATCCGGTCTGGTCCCCCACCGGTGGCCATCTTGCTTTCTCAAGTGACAGGGATGGGGTAAGATCTATTTATCTTCTTGAACTAAATAAATTGACAGTTTACAGGTTGTCCCATGGCAGTGAGAGCTACTGCGCAACATGGTCACCCTAGTACCCTGTCGAGCAATAGCTGTCGTGTCCTGCTGGCTCTCCGTGCTACCGCTCGGGACGCACTCTGTTAGGGTCAAGTGGCTCTCCAGAGCCCCGGCTGTGTTACTGATTCAATTACATAGCGGTGCTATGCGCATAAACCAGTGCCTTGCCGAGACTCAGGATAGCTGCGCATTACATCGACACTTAATACCTGACAGGGTACTAGATCATTCCAGGAGGAATCCAATGAAGAAAGCTGCACTATTCTTAATGTGCTGTCTGATAGTCGGCGTTGGTGCCGGTTGCAGACCTGATGATGTTATTGATGATCCGGATACTGACCCTGATTCCCTTGCATTTATTAATGATGATACCCTTAACGTAGGTGTCTGGGTGGACGACACAGTTGTAACCTACGCAGATCAGCTGGCAGATCATCAGCTGGTTCTGAACGATGTATTTTTCGATTACAATTCTGAGGACCTTTCACCTGAGATGCTTCAGGCCCTTATGACTGACGCAGACTATGTACTGAATAATCAGGGCTTTAGACTGCTGCTTGAAGGCCACTGTGATGCCAGGGGAACAGTAGACTATAATCTTGCTCTGGGAGAAAGAAGAGCCCAGTCTGTATACGATTACCTGTCTAATTACGGGATACCCTCATCGAGAATTGAGACTGTCAGCTATGGAAAAGAACGACCATTCGTTTCCGGCGAAGACGACTGGGCCCTTTCTCAGAACAGGCGCGTTCATCTGCGCGTTCTGCCGGAGTAACAAATGAAAATTCTTATGCTGCCGGTAACGGCACTTATTCTGCTCACCGGCTGCTGGGGTGGTCAGTGGGTGCATTCTCCCGGAAGAGTTGAAGATATTGATGCACGAACTGAACAGATCACTTTCATGCTTGATTCTCTGAAAGAAGTCTCTGAGCAGAACGAGGTTCTTCTTCGGGCAATACAGGCTCAAGCCGGCATGAGAGGCGGAGATCAGACACAAAATCTTCTTGAACTGGTTGACCAGTTGGAGAGAATGCTGAACACAAGAGGAACCTCCGGAGCAACTGCCCCATCTGCCAGTGTACAGACAGCTTATGATGAGGCGTTCAGACAGTATCAACAGGGTGGTTATTCTGTGGCTGCTGAAGGTTTTTTCGAGGTTGCCATGGGAAGTCCTGATGCGGATGTTGCCGATGACGCTCTTTATTATCTGGCGCTCTGCCATCAGAGCCTTGGCGAAACTCACAGAGCAATTGAAGAATTGGCAGCTGTTTACTACAAATATCCAATGTCAGAGAAGGCGGCTCCGGCACTTGCAAGAGCTGCTGCGATCTACAGTGCAAATTCTGCCTCAGCAGAGATGCACAGGCTTGAAACACTGATCCTTGAAAGCTATCCAAACAGTGAGGAAGCTCGTCTTATAGCAGGTAGAAGAGGCGGGAATTGAGCTTCAAACCTGATCGCTTGGCAAATTGAAGAGAATTAGAGCATAATACTGCGCTGAAGTTGGTATTTGATTTCCCGCTGAGGGAGCATGTAATTGCATGTCGAACAACTGGTTGCGCGTTTTGCAGCCGGTAACGGCTTTGTTGCGTTTTCGTAACAGCACAGAAAAAGAGGAAAGAATGGCCTACGAACTGATAAAAGAAGATGGAAACAAAAGAGTTATCCAGTTTACCATGGATGCTGCTGAGCTTAAGAAAGTTTTCAGGAAAGTAAAAAAAGACATATCCAAAGAGGTTAGCATCAAGGGCTTTCGTCCCGGGCATGTTCCAGACAGTATTATTGAAAAGAGATTCGGCAACATAATTCTGTCAGAGGTTGCAGAGGCTGCCCACAAGCAGCTTTCTGAAAATCTTTTCGATGAATTCGACTGGGTGCTCTCAGATACTGACCCTGAATTTGAGGGTGTTCTGCCGGTAGAGGGTGAAGACTATGTCTACACAACGACCTTCCACATATTTCTAACACCGGAACCTGTGGACTACAAGGAAATTAAGCTCACTGTACCTGCATACAGCAGGGAAAAAGCAGTAGAGGAAACAATTGAACATATCCGCAGTCAGTTCGTTACTTTCGAGGACACTGATCAACCTTCTTCCCACGGGGATTTTGTTGCTCTTGAGTACCCTGATCCAGAGGACGAAAAGGGAGCAGATCCCAAGGTGTTAACTGCTGTTATCGGGCAGAACGATATGGGTCCTGGATTTGATGAGATGATAACCGGTGTAAAAGCCGGTGATGCTTTTACCATGCAGATGAAGGTGGAAAAGGGAGATGATCCAGGCCTCAAAGGTCCTGCACACACATTTACGGTAAAAGAAGTCAGGGTACATGCCCTGCCTGAACTGGATGATGAGTTTGCTTCAAAAGCAGGTGGATTCAAAACAATGGAAGAATTCCAGCAGAAGATCATGGATGATGTTAACACCAGATTTGATTCCGAAATGAAAAGCTTTTCAGAGAGACAGGCAATAGATCATATGCTTGACAGCAATGTTTTCGATGTACCTGAATTTATGGTTGAGAACCTCACCAGTAATTATGTCAGCAGCATTGAAGACGGCGATTCCACTGAAGAGACAAGAAAAGCTGCTGCAGAGATGGCCGAAAGAAAAGTGAGAGAGTTTCTAATTCTTCGAGAGATCGCCATAAAGGAAAGTCTTGAAGTATCTGAAGACGACATTGACAAAGCTGTTGCAGACGGAGACAGCAGGGCTTCCTATCTTGACAGGAACAGGAACGATAAGGCCCTGGAGTTTGTATTGAATTCAGCAGTAGTTGAAGAAAAGAAACAGGATGAGAACGAAGTTGAACCTGCGACCGTTCCATGGAAATGGGTTTCAGTTGATCCTTCAGAAGCAGAGGTCAGTAAAGAAGGAGAAGAGTAATGCCTGTAATTCCATTTGTGGTGGAAAAGGAAGGTAATTCCGAGAGGTCATACGATATCTACTCCAGGCTTCTTAAGGATCGTATTATCTTCATCGCTGACGCTATCACTGCCCAGACCGCCAGTGTTGTTGTTGCTCAGCTTCTTTTTCTGGAGGGCCAGGATACGAAGCGCGATATCAACATGTACATTCACAGCCCCGGGGGCTCTGTATCTGCAGGGCTTGCTATTTATGATACAATGGAATTCATCAAACCGGATATTTCCACCTTCTGCATGGGAAGTGCTGCATCAATGGCCTCAATTCTTCTCGCAGCAGGAGCCAAGGGCAAAAGAAGTATTCTGCCCCATGCCCGAGTCATGATACACCAGCCAAGCGGTGGTGCCATGGGACAGTCTGCTGATATCCAGATCGAAGCAAGAGAGATACTGAAAATTCGAAACCAGATGGACAATATCCTTGCTTATCACACCGGACAGAAAATTGAGAAGATCAATGTCGATAGTGATCGCAATTTCTGGATGGATGCACAGGAAGCTCTGGATTACGGGATCATAGACAATATTTTGACGAATCGAGACTGAAAATGCCCAAAGAGAACCGATGTTCATTTTGTAACAGACCTGCAGCAGAGGTGAAGCAACTTATTCAGGGACCCGGTGTGTTTATCTGTGACGATTGTGTACGCTACTGTCACGAGATCGTAGATGAGACCGGCGAAAATAAGAGTTCGGATAAACCTTCTTTCCTTGATAAAGATCTTCCTGCACCCATGGAGATAAAGGAAAAACTTGATCAGTATGTGGTGGGTCAGGAAGATGCAAAGAAAGTACTTTCTGTTGCTGTGTACAACCACTACAGAAGACTTCAGAGCAAGCATGACAGCACAGCATCTGTAGAGCTGGAGAAGAGCAATATCATTCTTCTTGGACCTACAGGAGTTGGTAAAACTCTGTTAGCCAGGACTCTTGCAAGAATCCTGGATGTGCCATTTGCCATAGCCGATGCAACAACTCTTACCGAGGCAGGGTATGTAGGGGAAGATGTGGAAAATATTCTTCTTCGTTTGCTTCAGGTTACCGATATGGATGTTGAACTTGCCCAGCATGGTATCATCTACATAGATGAGATTGATAAGATAGCAAGAAAATCAGAGAATTCTTCAATTACGAGAGATGTCTCAGGTGAAGGTGTTCAGCAGGCACTGCTGAAGATGATCGAAGGTACCATCGCCGGAGTGCCGCCTGGAGGTGGTCGCAAGCACCCTTATCAGGATCACATCCAGATTGATACGACCAACATTCTGTTTATCTGCGGCGGGGCATTTCACGGCATAGAGAAGATCGTTTCAAAGAGAGTCAGTCAGTCATCACTGGGGTTCAATGCTGACTTCAGCAACAAGGAAGAGCTAAAAGGATCAAGTATTCTTAAGAAGATCGAATCTCACGATCTGGTGCACTACGGTCTGATTCCCGAACTGGTGGGGCGTCTTCCAATACTGGTTACCCTTGATGATCTTTCCGAGAAGGATCTGATCCATGTTCTTACTCAGCCGAAGAATGCTCTTGTGAAGCAGTACAGATACATGTTCAACCTGGAGGGTGTTGATCTGCAGATCACAGATGATGCTCTTCTTGCAATCGCAAAAGAAGCAAAGAAAAGCCAGAGTGGTGCCAGGGGACTCAGGTCAATTGTGGAGCGCATTCTTCTTGATCCCATGTACAGAATACCATCCGAGAAGCAGCCTCCCGATAAACTGATCGTTGATGAGGAATGCATTTCAGACGGTAAGGCACCGGAAATGATCTTGCTGGATAACCAGAAGGAAGCTGTTTGATTTGGCAAAGCTGCAGATCCAGTTTCTGAAAAGTTGTCCCGGAAAAACAGGTCTGCCTGATGACGGCCTGCCGGAGATAGCATTCATTGGGCGGTCAAATGTTGGTAAATCCTCTCTTATCAACAAACTGAACAACGGAAGAAAAGTAGCCAGAACCAGTTCAAGACCAGGTTGTACCCAGTACATAAACATCTATACTACCAGCAGAAATTTCTATATAGCAGATCTTCCGGGGTACGGTTATGCCAAGGCTCCGGAAAGGCTGCGCAAACAATGGATCGGCTGGATAGGCGGGTATCTTCGGGAAAGACAACCTCTCCGAGGATCAATTCTTCTTGTTGACTGCCGGCATCCTAACCTTGAAAAAGATCTTTCAATGGCCAGATTTCTAATGGAGGGTGGTAAACCCTACATTATTGCTCTTACGAAAAGTGACAAACTGAAGAGAGGCAAACTTGCTCAGTCTGTACGGATCGCTGGAGAAATGGGACCGGTTATTCCCGTTTCATCAGTTGACGGAAGTGGTATCAATGAACTTTACAAGTGGCTGGCAACAGCCACAGCCATTCAATCGGCGGGGAGCTGATAATGCCAGTAAGTATTGTTGTTGGTCTTCAATGGGGAGACGAGGCTAAGGGTAAGATGGTGGATCACCTGGCAGAGAAGGCTGTTGCTGTGGCCAGGTTCAGCGGTGGTGCTAATGCCGGGCACACTGTGGAAGCCGAGGGTAAGAGATTTGCCCTTCATCTTCTTCCTTGCGGTCTTATTCGCAGGGATGTTATCGGAATGATAGGTTCTGCCTGCGTTATGGATCCTGTCGCCATTCTGGAAGAAATCAGATCTCTTGAAGGGAATGGCATTTCAATCAAGGGCAGATTAAAAATATCGGGAAAGATCAATCTGACCCATCCCGGGTACAGATGGCTTGAGAAGCAGAATGAAACAGATCTTGCTAAGGAAAGAATCGGAACCACCGGGCGGGGTATCGGACCAACCTACGAGCGGAAATACAGGCGCAATGCAATTCGTCTCGAAGATGTTTTCAACATGGGAACTTTCAAAACCCTCGTTGATCATCATACAGAAGAGACTATCAGTTCATTGAATCTTGGATCTGCTGATGTGGAAAAACTACATTCCGATGTGGAAAAATTCATTGAAGCTACTGAAAAAGTTTCCGGTTTTGCTGATGATGTTTCTCTTTTCATCAACAAGGTTCTCAAAGAGGGCGGACTGGTGATAGCGGAAGGTGCTCAGGGTTCTCTTCTGGACCCGGATCACGGCTCTTACCCCTTTGTAACCTGTGGACAGTGTGTGTCAGGGGCAGCCTGCACCAGCCTCGGCTTCGGACCCACTCAGGTCAATGATGTTGTTGGAATTCTAAAGGCATACACAACCAGAGTTGGTTCCGGTCCTTTTCCAACTGAGCTTGATAATGACACCGGCGAAAGGATAAGGCAGGCGGGGCACGAGTTTGGAACAACAACTGGAAGGCCGCGCAGATGCGGATGGCTGGATGGAGTGCTGGCAAACTATACCGCCAGAATAAATGGATGCACTTCTGTGACTCTTACACTTCTCGATGTTCTCAGCGGGTTCAGTGAGCTTAAGATATGCACCGGATACAAGGACGATAAATTTACCACTGGACGATCCATGGATGAATTAATTCCTCTCTATGAGACTTTCTCCGGATGGACCGAGGATATTCGCGGAGAAACGGAATGGGAAAACCTTCCAGAGGCAGCCAAGCAGTATGTACTTGCTGTTGAAAGAATAGTTGGAGTTCCTGTAACATCTGTATCAACCGGCCCGGGCCGCGACGATGTTATCTGGCGCTGATTCCGTGTCTCTTGGTTTTGACAGCCACTGTCACCTGCACTTTCATCATTTTGATGAAGATCTTGCCAAAGTGGTTAATGATTCAAAAAAAGCCGGGATCAGTCACATTCTGATACCTTCAATTGATAGAGCTACAGCTGCGAAAGCAGCAGATATTGCTGAGGAATATGATCTTTATTCCGCTGCTGCATTCCATCCTGAACATCTGCCTGAAGAGAGCACAGAGGAACGGGACTGGGCTGCGCTTAAGGAAGTACTGCTTCGTTCCTGTACTGTTGCCGTAGGTGAGACAGGTCTGGATTTTCATCACAAGACCTTTGCCCCAAAGAAGCAGATGCACTGGTTTCGCAAACATATTAAGCTTGCAGAGGCTCTGGGTTATTCTCTTATAGTTCATTCCAGAGGAGCAGAGGCAGAGGTTCTTGAAGAGTTGTCTGAACCACTTTCGGTTCCCGTAATTCTTCACTGCTGGGGTGGTGACGAGCAGCTTACAGATACAGCAGTATCCAGGGGGTTCTACATAGGCACGGACGGCCCTTTGACATACAAGAAAAATAGCAAATACCGCAGATTGATCTCTCGTATTCCAAGAGACAAACTTCTTGTTGAAACGGACTCGCCTTTTTTGCCTCCTGAACCTTTCAGGGGCAAGAGGAATGAACCGGCTTACACAAGACGCATAAACATGGAGATCCGGGAACTATGGGGCGGCAGGATGTCTATAGAGGAGACATCATACATTCTATGGGAGAATGCTATGCGGGCTTACCGACTGCATCCGGAAAACCGGAGAGCGGACATCCTGTACAAATATGGAGACACTCTTTATGTCAATATTACTTCGAGCTGCCAGAACAACTGCAGTTTCTGTATCAGAAGAACAGAAGATGGTCTTAACGGCTATTTTCTTAAGCACTCAGAAGATCCTTCAGATTCTCTTGTTCTTTCCACTATTGGAGCATTTCCCATTGAGAACTATAAAGAGCTTGTATTTTGCGGTTTCGGTGAACCAACTCTCAGAAGCGATCTTCTTATGAAAAGCGCAAGGGCTGCATCGGCCAGGGGGGTTAAGACCCGTCTGAATACAAACGGGCTCTGTACTTCCTTTCTGCGTGATGAACAGGTGGCTCGGCTTCTAGGCTGTTTTGATTCTGTCAGTATCAGCCTGAATGCTTCAGGAGCCAGAGAGTACAACAGGATATGTCCTTCAAGTGTAGAGGATTCCTGGGAACAGCTGATGAAGTTTATAAAACTGGTAAAGAGGGCAGGGATAGATTCACAGGTTTCTGCGGTGAGCAGCTCCGGGGCTGACCTCCAGAGAGTAAAAGCCTTTGCAGAAAGACTTCAGATGTCATTAAGGATTCGTTAAGACCATGAATATCAGTCAGACAAGACAGGCTTTGAACGAGCTGGGAATGCGACCGGATAAGTCTTTGGGACAGAACTTTCTTGTTAATCCCATGGCAATCCGGAGAATAGTCAACGCTCTTGGGGAAGTATCCGGAACGGTTCTTGAGATAGGGCCGGGTCTGGGGGCGCTTACCAGCGGTCTGATCCGTGCAGGGCATGACTTGTCCGCAATTGAATTGAGTGAGACCATGGCGGAATGGCTTGTAAAAGAATATCCGGAAGTCAGAATGGTTACCGGTGATTTTCTCTCTTTTGATCCTTCTGATATCCCCGGTTACCCTTTTACTGCGGTTGCCTCAAACCTGCCATACAACATATCTTCTCAAACAGTGTTTAATCTTTGCGAACCAAAGTTTGACGGGGTTGAAAAAGCAGTACTGATGTTCCAGAAAGAAATGGCCACAAGGCTTGCTTGTATTGATGGCGGCAGGAATTATGGCAGGCTCTCTTTACTGGTCTGGCCATGGTTCTCTGTTGAGAAACTGTTTGATCTTGATCCCGGGGATTTTCTGCCAAGACCCAATGTGGATTCAAGTGTGGTGATCCTGAGAAGGAAAAAAGATAAGGTAATGAGCCGTGACGAGTATGCCGTTTTTGCAAAGGTTGTTCGTGCAGCTTTTTCAGGAAGACGAAAGAAAGTGCTTAACTGTCTTACCAGGGTATTCGGGAAGACAGATTCATTGGTTATGTTAGAAGCTGCCAACATCGATCCCAACCTGAGGGCTGAGAGAATCGAGCCGGAGAAGTTTGCTGAGCTGGCTGGAAAGGCGCAAGTTTGAAATATATTTATTGTGTTCTGATCATTGCTCTGTCTGTATCCGCCTGGGATTTTTCTTACAGCTTGAATATGGAGCAATTCAAGGAAACTACCCAATTGACAAACAGCTTTTCTGTCTCTGAAGCTATTTCACCCACTGTGAGCTTGAATGGCAGCGGCTCTTTCTCTGCGAAGAGAACAGACGGCTTTGAGCAGTTCACCGATTTCAGAACAGGAAGAGGATGGATCAGCTGGAGACCTGTTACCGGTGTAGAGATGTCAACTTCGTTTGATAAGAGCATCTCTATGGAGGATCGATACGGTTCCAGAGTCAGGGATGACAGAACAGAATCCGCAACAGGTTCCATCCGCTACTCCAGAGGTAACTGGCTCACCACCAACACTGCTGTTGGTATCCAGCACCGCGACTACATTACAACAACCGGCGTGGGGAACAATGATGGTACTTTTTACCGGGTCAGCGCATCGGTTAACAAAACGGTTTTCAGCGAGATAAATACATCGATCAATTTCAAGGAGAATCGTTCTTATGGAAGTGAGAGGAATAACTTTTCTGACGGTCTTTCTGCCAGAATGAGTTACTACTTCCCCGGCGACTACAGAGGGGGAAGCATCAGTGCAGAAATATCCGGAGACAGAAACTCAATCATTGAAACCGATTCTCTTGAGAATCGCTTCGGAGACTCATGGTCACATTCCGAGAGTCTTGAGCTTCCTGTGATCATACCTGGAGTGTTTATTGATTTCAGCACAAGCTGGTCCGGAGACAGAGACTACTTCAAAAGTGTATTCCCTGACTCGTTGCCTGTTGACCCCAGAACCAACGATCAGACATCCAGAGCTCTCAGATCAAATCTTATGTGGGATATGGCAGAGAACATTGAGCTGGGTTTTTCCTTCTCCAGATCCATAACCGAGCGAGAGGATATTATTGAGATATCCGGGCTGGAGGATTCCTACCAGTTGAATGAATCCACAGATGACAAGCTTCTGAACATAACACTCTCATATACTCCAGGCAGAGCCAGGGTTGTGTTTCAGAGACTTGTAGAGCTTTACTCTTACGATACAATGATCGATGGCGGAGATACATCCAGTGTCTACACCCACGACTATGACAGAGATGAGTACAGAGATCTTCTGGGGATATCTTCCAGTATACCTCTTTCCTCCAGGCTTACTATTACCTGCGCCATGACCGGTCAGCAGAGAAGCAGCTATTATCTTATGGCTTCCCAGAGCGCAAACTCAAAAACTGAATCCACCTACTCATTTCACCCCGGTTACAGATATGACCTGGGGAACAGCTGGAAGATCAATCAGTACATGAAGATCACAGCCAACTACACCAAGTATATGTTCTCCGAAGCCAGATCAGATGATCGTCTTTTCCGCAGGATAGAGGAATCATTTTCTCTCAGCAGGGTTTCTACAGACAGTACAACGCTGGGTATTTCCCACCGATTCTCCTTTAATGATCAGGGAACTTTCGAGGACAACCTCTTTCTGCGCACAGAGGAATCCCTGAACAATAGAATTACAATCGATGCAGGTTTTCATATTTCTTCCAGTGTGGGATTAACGCCGAGCTATGCATATGAGTACGCAGTAAGAGACAGGATGGCTTTGAACCTGAAAACCATAGACCACATCCATCATGTGAGCATACGAAGTGCTATCGCCGCCATGGGAGGAACATTCAACACGAATATTACCAGAACATTCTACAGCAATGACAGCCGGGACAGCTACTGGAAAGCTTCAGTAGGATTTAATGTGAGGATGTGACAGGAACAATGTACAGACTAAGACTAAGACTAATTTTCGCAACAGCTTTAACTGCTCTTGTTTTTTTTTCCTGCAGTTTTTTCGAGCCCCGTTTTCCTGAAGATCCCTCCAACGCCGGAGTAGTATGGCTGTCACCTACAAGCCCTGACATTGTTGTTGAGAATATGCAGTCAGCGCTGAATGGAAGATCTGCTCTTTACCTTGATTGTCTTACAGAATCTTTTGTTTTCTATGCAGATACAAGTGATATAAATAATTATCCTTCGTACAATTTCAGCGACTGGACCAAAACGGTTGAGAACAGCACTGTAACTGCCTTGTATAGCCAAGTTCCGGTAGACAGCACAGTTGCCTCGGAATTTACCATGGACATCAGCCATCCGGATCCTGCTGCGCCAACAGACAGTGCCACGATTTATCGACTGTACAACATTACCATTCCGCAGACTTATCATTCGGGAACAGGCTCTCCGGCAGTTGGGATCGCAGAGTTTTACATGGTGGAGGACAGCGTCGGTTTATGGGCTGTTCAGGAATGGCGCGATGTTCGACATGAGGAAACCAGCTGGGCCACATGGGCAGTGGCAAAAGCATATTACCGCTGACTGTTCTTCCCGGCAGAGAGATCACCGATGATACTCTCTTCCTTGCTGAATTAGCTGGAAGTGTTCCCTGCAGTGTTTGTTTTGATCTTGGTACCGGCACTGGAGCCGTTCTTAAGAATGCTTCTCTTGAAGATGCTTTCAGGGTTGGAATTGATCTTTCCTTTCAGGCTTTAAAATTGTTTGACAGGGCTGCAGGACAACCGGTTCAGTGTTCTGTAAGCATGATCTCCTCGGTTTTTCTGAAAGGCTGTGCAGATCTTGTTCTGGCAAACCCGCCTTACCATACACTAACTGACTGCAGACATTCTCCAGACCCTCTAAGACGGGAAGCCAGGCAGGGAGACTCTCTTCTGCTCTACAGATTTATCTTTGCAGGGGCACACCTTCTAAGATCAGGCGGCTGCATGATCATTACCGGTAGAGAAGAGAAAATACCCGGCATGAAATGCGGTTTGCGCGCGGCTGGATTCAGCAGAATTG
>JAGLQD010000149.1 GCA_023136985.1 Candidatus Sabulitectum sp.
CGGGAAGAACAGTATGGACAGCGGAAACTGTAATAGCTCAAAATGAGACACGACAGTTCAGCCTGGAGAATGTTCCCACAGGAGTACTGATCGTAACCTCAACGATCAGAGGAACTGTGAATTCAGTCAAAGTGGTTGTGCTGTAGATCTCTCCAGGACACGCTCCGGTATCTGATGGGTCAGTTCCCTGTCTGTCATCATACCAACATAAATACTGTAGTGTTCCTGCGCTTCAACTGATTCACCAAGAGCCCACAGAACATCTGCAATGTTTAGACGAGCCACCATCCGTTCCGGTTTAAGATCAAGAACTTTTCTTAGAACGATCAGTGATTTGTCAAGATCACCTGTCTGCTCAAGATAGAATGCGTAGTTGTTCATGATCATTGCGTACTCGCCCAGATCCATGTATTCCGAGTAGTCACAATTTACATACTCCATGCTGTCTACGAAAGCAGTAAACCATTCTCTGTCGGTATGGAAATATCCGGTAAGATCCCAGAAAAGACTCACGGCTTCCCCGAAATTACCAGCAGCTCCAGCTTCCCCTGCAGCCCGGTTGACGCTTCTCAGCAGGCGGATGAACATTTCATCGGGATCGTAATAGTTTCCCGGGTAGAACATTTCGTTGATCTCGCGTATTGCCTCAGCGATATTTCCCTCTGCCATAAGGCTGTCTGCTCTCTCCAGAGTTTCCATTGACGGGTCTCCTGAAAAGTATCGCAGAAGCTCAAGCGACCCGGAATCAATGTCCCACCGGTAACAGACAGCATGGTAGCTTGCACTGCCCGGCATCTGAAAAAACAGATTGATCTCATCTTCCTCTACACGGTATCTTGAATTTGATTTTGCGAAGTTGAAGTTTCCTCTGTATTCACCGGTACCAAGAAGAAGAGGAATCTCACTGTCATGGGTTTTTCCCAGCAGAAACATATCAAGTAAGCCCGGTTCAACTTCAATACCGGTGATCACAACCTCGTAGATACCATTTGGAAGGTTATCAGTATCAAAATAATAAACCATCGGCCTGGCGGTTCTGGAAGTGTTGTTCCAGTGTTCCAGCAGTTCACCGGTAATAGGTGTAAAAATTGTCTGGCCGTAGGAAACGGATAACAGAATAAAAAACAAGGGTATAAATGCATTTTTCATCTGACGCCTCCTGAATCGTATTACAATCAGCTAGCGCATTCGAAGTTCAGAGTCAAGTTACATTAAAATCACTATACTGGAAATGAAATCGGTTGTTCACTAATCAAGGTATACCGGCGGAAAAGCAAAATAGTATACCCCGTCATAATCATCTCCATAGCAACGTCCATAAAAACGCAAAGCATTATCCTGATCCCGGAAAATCCTGCTTATCTCCTCATGGTTCTGCTCTGGTTTACCGTAGAAAGCGAAATCTCTCACAACGCCATCGCTGCTTAGAAGAATCGCCAGTGCATCGTTGGAGTTCCGTGGAGCATTGTCCAGGACAGAGAGTCCTGCTGCAATGATCGAACCGTTATTCCGCCCGATAACTGACCGAATATATACCTGTTGATAACCTTCTTCAGGAGGTATAAGTTTTCTCCACATCTCGTTGCCCAGAAGGTCGGTACGAATAAGCAATCCGCACTGGGGCATTTCTGTTGGCCAGTGAGTACCACCAAAGATATAGCCATCAGTTAACGAAGCAGCACAATCAAATTCAGAGAATCCTCCAAGATCGTAGCCATGCTCCCACAGAAGATCTCCTGTATAGCTGTAGCACCGGGCAAATGCCTGAGTCAGTTCTGAACCAGTCTTATCCCCTGCCAGGATCAGACCTTGTGGATAGGCTGCAACTGCATTTACCTCTGCATACAATTCACCTTCAGCCTCCCAGGAGAGAACGCCGTCTTCACCAATCACTGCAATATAGAAACTCTTGTTTCCGTCACTGTTATAGGGGTTACCACCCAGCACATACCCACCGCACGGGGTTTCAGCAAAGGCGATTGAACCCCTTAAGCCCTGTTCCATATCCCCGAATTGATCTGCAAGCCAATCCAGTGAGCCGTCAGCATTCAGCCTGGCAGCGAAGACTTCGCAACTAAGGCGTTCAGACGGGAAGGTTACAAAGTAACCGCCCCGTGAATCCGGACAAATTGATGTCAGGCTGGTTATCCTCTGATCATCAATCATAACGGTATCAACCGATTCACCCACAATAAACAACAGAACCTCATGTTCGAGGAGCTCCGGGTTCCATCTGCTGCACCCGGCAATGATCCTTCCCGCGGAGTCGAGGCTGGTGCAGTCCAGGTGCCATCCTTCTGGTGCATGAAACTGAACCGGTAAAATTGTATTGAAATCAGGGAGAATACCAGTTAACAGCATGGCAAGGAACAAACTCATGGTTACCTCCTGTCAATAGTTTTTTATAATAACATGAGATAAAAAACGGTTAAAACCTCAATCTGACATAAATCTCGGAATCAAGCTTTTTCCAGCTTTCCACAACTGGCGTACGGGTATAGTCCAGCGATGTACCCAGAACCAGAGAAATGCGCCCGGGCAGATCGAATTCGAGTTCTCCAACAGCGTCGGCAACAATTCTGTCGGTGTTCTGCGGTGGAAGATAAACACTTCCTGAAAGCCACAAAGAGGGAAGCCATGAAACCGTGCTTGAAGCCCATGTACTTAAAGAAGCATATGCTGTTAACTCATCAGTTCTTTCTCTGTCTATACTCCACCTGGTGTTTACAAGCCCGGCTCCCGTTTCCGGGGCTATCCATACCCACGAGGCAGGCCAGCTTTTCCACCCTGCAGCAAGATACGAACTTACCTGCCATGGTCGAACTGTTATCGGCTGCCTGTCCCAGCGGGAACTGGCTCCTGCATACAGATGGTCAGTAAGGAAATGTTCCGCTGAAAGAGAGGCCCAGGCTGTTTTCCTGATTTCCTTCTCTTCCTCGATCTCCGATCTGGTATTTGTTTCAAGTGATAATGAACTGCCCATATCTCCGTAGCTCAATGAAACACTTCCGCCACCACCGTAGTACTGCTCATCAATGTTGCCTCCAGTAGAGGACAGATCGATCCATACACTCCAGTTGAACGGATCTTTGCTTCTTCGCTGATATGCAGGGTCGTAGCTTTCACTGGTGATGTATCGAAGCCTGTCTTCTGCATAACCGTACCCGGATTCTATCCTCAGAGCCTCCAGATACCGGTCCAGTGCTCCAGCAGGATTCCCCCTGTTTTCCTCGATCAGCCCAAGATAGCAGATGGTGTACACAGAGGATGGATTTCTCTCAATAACCTGCAAAAGAAGCAATTCGGCATCTGCCAGCTGATCATCAAACAGATAAGCCTCAGCAAGGGCAGTAGTAAGGGTCTCATTCCATTCATAAGAATTGTAGCTCTCTGTGAGTAACTCTATAGCCCTGCTGGTCATACCATTCTCGTAATAGAAATCAGCTATGCGCACAGCCACACGGAAATCATCTGTGTGCATTTCAGAGGCAAGACTGTAGCAGAGTGACTGTTTTTCCGGTCTATCAAGAACTCCGAACAATTCCCCGAGATTGATCAGTTGCCATGGGGTTTCCCACAGGGAATCAAATGCCCTGTGGGCAAACTCCAGCGCGAGATCAATATCAGAATTATCGTAAGCGCTCCACCCTGCAGCGATCCACCCGTCCGGCCACAGCTCCAGCATTACCGTTGTGAGAGAATCTGTATTCTCACCATTGAGATCCTGAAGCAGTATTATCTCAGCAGAAACCACTGCAGAATCCCCACTCAGCTGAAGATACTCTTCAAGAGACAACATTGTACCTTCAAGATCTCCGGTCTTTCTCTGTACCCTTGCCAGATCCAGCCATGCCGGTGAATACTTCGGATCGGTCTTCAGTGCCATCTGAAAGCAGTATCCTGCAGAATCATACAAAGATTCAGCTACTGTCATGCTGCCCAGTTCTCTCCATATCCAGGGATCATCCTGATCAAGAACCTGAAGGGCTTCTCTGTACCACGCAGACGCCAAGTCGCTGTTTCCGTTAATGTTGAATATATCGCCCCTGCGCTGCCACCCGTAAAGATACTGTGGATCAATTGAAATGCTGGCTTCATACACTTCAGCAGCCTCTGTGTACATTCCCATGCTTTCAAGAACCCAGCCAAGCTCACCGTACAGCCAGGATTCAGGATCAAGTTCTATACATTTTCGCAATGCAACCTCGGCTTCAGGGAAATTGTTCTCCGACTCATAGAGAAAGGCCAGTTCCTGCCATGCGCTGGAAAAATCCGGATCAAGTTGAACCGAATGCTGAAACAGCTCGATGGCATAAATCGGATCAGAGCCTGTTCTCAACCTTGCAAGCTGGTAGAGAACCCACGAGTTGTCCGGAGAGAGTTCAAGAGAATTGTGGAAACAACTGTCTGCAAGATCAAACTGGTTCTCCTTTAGAAGACAGGCTGCCAGCCGACCCCATGCCCAGCCGTATTCCGGCCGGATCCGCAACACCTCCCTGTAAACCTTAAGGGCCTCTCCATTCCGCTTAACCCCTTCCAGAACAGGGCCCAGAGAAGCGTAAGCAGAGACCCGTGTGGGGTCAAGCAATATTACTTCACGGTAAGCATCAATGGCACGCAGGGCATGCCCGGACTCTTCAAGAACCTCTCCATGCTGCAGCAGAAGAGGAATACAATCAGGTAAACGCCAGACTGCCTCCTGCGATACATTCAGTGCTTCATCAAGCCTTCCCTGGTCCACCAGAGCCATGGAACAGGTCAGCCATGCCGGAGCAAAGGAAGAATCAGCTTCAAGCGAGCCGCTGGAATAGATCAAAGCTTCTGCGCTGTTTCCCATGGACAACAGCCAGTAGCCATATGCCTCGCTGAGCAGAGGATCAACTCCTGTAACAAGCTGAAACGCCCTTGAAAAAATGCTGTCCATCCTCAGCGAGTCCAGCTCCATTCCCACAAATGCCAGAGCGGTCCATGTTCTGTAGTCGGTGCTGTCCAGAGCAACCGCTGAAGTTGCAGTGGCAATGGGATCTTCTGTACCGGTACCGAACTGTGAAATGGCTTTTACCGCCAGCTCCGCTGCGGAATCTCCGTATTCAGAAGATATTTCTTCCATGCTGCCCCAGTTCAACTGGCTGTACTCCTGATACCATTCCACCGGCCAGACTGATAGCAGTGTCAGTAGAATGATCAACCTTTTTTCTCCTTGCCCGTTGCTCTGTTAATTCTTATAGAAACCACACAGGTTCTTTCTGCCATATCTTCTGTTATCTCAGGTGAGCAGTCAAGGTACTTCAAGCAGATCACGTGAAGGATCTGCTTCACCCGGCTGATATCAGAAACAAACACAGCATCTCCCCATGCAACAACACTTGTGTAATAAGCAGTCTGCTCCTTCACGCTGACTCCGTGCATGGCGTCGAACTCAAGACACACCCCGGGGTTTGCCCTTATCGCCTCGATCTTTCTTCCCTCTAAAGAACAATGAAAATACACAATACCTTCACTGTACACGAAGTTCAGCGGTACTACATAAGGCTCTCCCCTGGAGATCATACCAAGCCTGACCACTGAACATTCCATAATGAACTTGTCTATAGACCTTCTTGACGAAATCTCTCTCTTTTCAAGTCTCAATTACTGCCCCCATACAGTGAGAGCCAGCCCTGCTGCCGCCACAGTCCAGCAGTACCAGGCAAAACCGGTGAGTTTACCCTGCTTCACAAACTTGACAAGAAGTGACAAGGCACCAAATCCAACAACTGCCGAAACCAGGAAACCAACAACAATGTTGCTGAAGGGGATACTCCAGCTTGCGGAAGGAAGTTCCTTCACCGCCGCACCAAGAATGGCTGGGATTGCCAGAAGGAAAGAGAACCGAGCTGCTTCTTCCCTTGAAAGACCCACTGCGAGTCCTGTACAGATCGTGGTTCCAGACCGGGAAACACCTGGAAGAATGGCCATAGTCTGAGCCAGACCCACATGAACACCCCTCTTAAAAGTAATTCCAGGTTTGCCTGCAGATGGGATCCTTCCGGAGAAGAACAGGATGGTTCCTGTAAAAGCCAGAGCGCCGGAGATAAATAGCATATTGCTTCGAAGACCTTCAATGAAGTCACCGAACACAAAGCCCGCAATGGCAACTGGAACGGTTCCTGCAACAAGAGTCAGCCCAAGAATAAGACTCTTTCTTTCCATGTGAATGATACCACTGACCAGACCGATGATGTCTTTCCAGTAAAAAGCAAAAACAGCCACCAGAGTACCCAGATGAAGGACAATATCAAAAGCCAGCCCACCCTCCGGGACATTCAGCAGATTTGATGCCAGGGCAAGATGACCGGAACTGGAAACAGGCAGAAATTCTGTAAGTCCTTGAACAACAGCTAAAATTGACGCCTCAAGTGGATTCATTCTATAAACTCCCTGTGCAATTCCTGCAGTGCAACCTCTCTCTGTACCAGGGGAACAAGCGCACTTATCGTAGCATGCGAATCTACCGTTTGCAGAGCATCCACATCAACCCTTGCCAGAGCCTCGCAGAATCTGGCCATAACCCCCATCAACCCATGCATTCCCGCACCTATAATAGAGACCTTAACGCAGGGGCTCACGGTTGTGTAACTGATGTTCATAGAAGCAAGAAGTTTCTTTACCGCTTCCGTTGACTCCACAGGTACGGTAAATGCAGCAGAGCAGCCGAAAACGCTGAACATGTCCATGGATATCCTGCTGTCCGCAATTCTTCTGAAAAGTCCCGCAAAAAATACAGATGGTTTTCCTGAACCTGTTACGGTAAATCCGGTTACTGAATGCCCTGCAGCGACACCAACGATGTATCTGGTATCTTCAAGCGGTTCGGTCACAACTTCGGTTACCACTTTCCCTGTGCGGAAGGATCTGACTTTAAGGGCCAGGTCCGAAGCCTGGGCGGCTTCAGCAGCTCTTGGGTGAACAACTTTGGCACCCTGCCACGCCATCTGCCTCAGATCCTCGGCAGAGATCACATCAAGTTCCTTTGCTGACGGTACTTTCTCCGGGTCAGCAGTGTAAACTGAATCAACTGTCTTGTAAAGAAGAACTTCGTCAGCCTTAAGCGCGATACCAAGAATAACCGCCGAGGTATCCGTTCCACCTCTTCCCAGAGTGTTTATGTGCCCGGAGGAATCAACTCCCTGAAAACCGGCAATGACCACAACGCTGTTGTGTGCCATGGATTCTTCGATCCTGGCAGTATCTATGCTTACTATCCTTGCATTGCCGGATACTCCATCGGTGGCTATTCCAGCCTCCCAGCCGGTAAGTGCTTCGGCTTTGATACCATTCTCGCGAAGAGTAGAAGCCATGACAAGTGCGCTTATCACCTCGCCGCATATCATCAGCCTGTCCTTCTCCCGAACGGTTGATTCAGCAGAAACCAATTCAAGAAGTGTATCTGTTGCATACGGGTCGCCACTGCGCCCCATGGCCGACACAACCACGATCAGTTTTTCCGCCTCTTGAAGAAGGGAGCTGCAGTGTTTTACCACTGTAG
>JAGLQD010000015.1 GCA_023136985.1 Candidatus Sabulitectum sp.
ATCGCTTTTTCCTGATAACTGTGGAAGGCCAGCTTGCAGGCGCTTTGTCCTGATAGTCTCCTGTAAGCTCTATGATAGAGCTTTCCGTGTTTGTTCCACCTCTGACCGATACTCTGGTTATACCGTAGGGAACACCTGTTGAGAGGAATTCCCGCAGAGCCTGTCTGGACGAATCATTCATCAGCGGGCACAAGTCAACTGGAACAGGGTCTCCTTTATATGCGTGCAGAGTGAGTTTGCTATTCCACACATCAAATGTAACTTTGTTTCTGTAACCTGTGGTTACCGGTGAGGGAACCGCAGGATCGATTTCAGGTACGGACAGACCGCGCAGAGCCTTTTCAATCCATCTTCTTTTCCAGACAAGCTGTTCTTCGTAGCTGAGATGCTGCATGGAGCAGCCGCCGCATATACCGAAATGGCTGCAGAATGGTTTTACCCGGTGCTGCGACGGTTTCTCAATGGAAGCAAGATCTGCTTCAATGTAGTTCTTCTTTGCCCTGGTATTCTTGAATGTTACCAGCTCACCGGGAAGAGCACCCCTGACGAAAATGGCAGGTGAGTCCGTGGGTCTTGCTATACCGCCTACACGATTGCCCAGACTCTCTATAAGTACGCTGTTTTTAGTTTCCAAAGAAACCCATTCTTTTTAGAAGATCTCTGGAGGTTGATTCATAAAGGTCCTCTGCAATTGCCTCTCTCAGCTGTTCCATAAGCTTCGCGAAGTACCGTAGATTGTGCAGTGTGGCATAAATAGGGGCAAGCCATTCTTTTGCTTTGAAAAGATGGTGCATGTAGGCTCTGGTATGATTCCGGCAGACATAGCAGTCGCAGTCTTCCTGTACCGGGCTGAAATCGTTTCTGTGTTTTGCGTTCCTTATGTTGAGTTTGCCGTCCGGGATAAAAAAACAGGCACCTCTGGCATTTCTAGTGGGTACAACGCAGTCAAACATGTCCACACCCATTCCAACAAAATCTATGAGATCTTTGGGTTTGCCTACTCCCATCAAGTATCTGGGTTTGTTTTCGGGAAGGTGGTCAATACAGCTTTTTACCGCAAGTTCCATCATGGGTCTCTCTTCGCCAACTGCAACCCCTCCAATGGCATATCCGTCAAAATCCATTCCTACAAGGCGATCTGCACAGTATTCTCTAAGCTCGGGGAAGCCGCCGCCCTGGACGATCCCAAACATTGCCTGCCCGTTTCCGGGATGAGTTTTCCTGGCTCTTTCTGCCCATCTGAGTGTCAGTTCTACAGATTCTTCTGTTCTGGTTTTTTCGCTTGGCTGCTCCAGGCATTCATCAAGGATCATCATAACATCGCTGCGGAAAACTGTCTGTGCTTTTATTACCTTCTCCGGGGTGAGAATGTGTTTGCTGCCGTCAATGTGAGACTGGAAATTGTACCCTTCTTCTGTAACCTTGCGCAGGGAAGAGAGACTGAACAGCTGGAAACCTCCACTGTCGGTAAGGATGTTGTCTTTCCAGTTCATAAACGAATGCAGCCCTCCGGCATTCTCAATTACTTCAAGACCTGGTCTCAGGTAAAGATGGTATGTATTTCCAAGAATAATGCTGAAACCGTCTGCTTCAAGATCAGAGTTTCGCACAGTTTTGACAGTGGCCTGGGTTCCCACAGGCATGAAAGCAGGGGTTTCCACCGGGCCATGGGCAAGGTGCAGGGTACCGCGTCTTGCCTTTCCGCTGGTTCCCTTAAGGTTGAATGATGGTGTCTGGCTCAACGGTTTCCTCCTCTGTCTCTGGAACCAGGTCAGTTACCGGTTCTTCAATCACTGTTTCTCCAATATCTACAGGAACATCCATTTCTTCCTGGTATGAAACTGCATTGAGTGTGTCCGGCAATTCTTCCGGAATAGTATCCTGGAAAATCGTTATGGTATCAGCAGAAGTGCTTATCAGACCAAGGCTGTCTGTATCTGTTGCAAGTTCTGTTGAATCAGCAGGGATCTCCAGCGAATCTGATGCGGTGGAATCCGCTACGGTGGAATCTGCCTGTACATCAGGGATTACCGTCACCGGTATCGTCAGATCGATTCTGGATGAATCATCAGGAATCGCTTCCAGCATTTCAAATGTGAACACCGTGGTGTCTGCCAGTATGAGAATGGCATGTGTGGAATCAATTTCTGCGATTACTTTAAGCTCATTCATTAGATCCTGTTCCATGTTGTTCCGGTAGTAGAGACTTGCAAGTCTTACATGGTATTCAAGCTCCTCTGGATGCAATGCAGCGAGCTCGAGATAATGGGTAAGCAGATCCTCTTCATGCTCTGTCAGACCGTCCTGGATCTCCACTGTATTCAGCAACATTACAGAAGGAGCTGAGTGGAGAAGAATGAAAGCAGCCACAGCTGCTGCAAAAGGAACTATCGTGAGTGTTCTTATCCGTATTGAAGCTTTTCTAATTATTGCGTTTATTGTTGATACCGGTCTTGGATCAAGTCTTCTGTCTGTTGCAGTAATGCGAAGACCCGTGAAGAGTTCAGGAAGAGATGTTTTCCCGAACAGCAGAGGAATGTAACCAATCAGAACAACCGGGAAGAGAATGATGGTAAGCAGGATTCTGCAGTAATTCCTCATTCTTGATACTGATTTTTGTCTGTAAGCGGAGTATTGCCTGATCTCAAGAGAGATCAGAGGGCTTCCGTTACCGGACAGTTCCATCGAAACAAGAAAATGTATAGAGAGCAGCACACCTGGAAGAATGGTATAAGCCCATAAGCTGGTAAGAGGTAGAAACAGTGCTCCAGTCAGTGCTCCCCATGCTGCTGCAAAAAGGGTCTCCTGCAACGCCAGTGCAAGTACTTTGCTGTTTGCTGCGGGCCGTGTTGTATGGTAAGACAAAATCACTCCTCAGATGATAAGCATGGCATCACCATAGCTGTAAAACATGAATTTACTGTCGATTGCTTTTCTGTATGCTTCCATGATAAGATCAAGCCCTGCAAAGCTACCCACAAGAGAGATCAGCGAGCTACCCGGCAGGTGAAAATTAGTTAGAAGAACATCCACATTCCGGAACTTGTATGGGGGATGGATGAAGATAGATGTGCTGCCGGAAAGGTTTTTGTCTGAATGAATGTCTATTGATTCAAGAGTTCTTGTAACAGTTGTTCCAACCGCTATTACTTTTCCCTGTTTTTCTCTGCACTTTTTCAGGGAGTTAAGAGTTTGCGATGAAATGTCATATCGCTCCTCTTCCATTGTGTTGTCCGCAAGTATTTCATTTCGGAGTGGCTGAAAAGTTCCCGGACCTACATGGAGCGTAAGGTAATCAATAGAAGTTCCGGTTTTTTGAATACGCTGCAGAATTTCAGGTGTGAAGTGAAGCCCGGCTGTTGGTGCAGCAACTGCTCCGTCATTCTGGGCAAAAACAGTCTGGTAGCGCACGTTATCCATCTCATCAGAAGGTCTTTTTATGTAAGGTGGGATTGGTACGGTTCCTGCTTTGTGAAGCAGATCTTCAGTTTGCCCGTCCGACGAAAATTCTACAAGGGCTCTTCCCATGTTCAACTCTTCTATAACGGTTGCATGCAAATTATGATCAAAGGAAAAAACACTGCCGGTGCGGCATCTTCTGCCTGGTCTAACCATGGTTTTCCACAGGACAGAAGTAACTTTTTCAAGCAACAGCAGTTCAACAGCACCGCCTGTGATCTTCCTGGTGCCTTTCAGCCTTGCACGGATCACCCTGGTGTCATTAAGAACCAGAGCATCATTAGGATTGATCAGATCAGAGATCCCGCTGAACTCAATTTCAGAGAAGGATCTTTCTTTTCTGTCAAGAATCATAAGTCTGCAGCTTCCTCTGAGCTTCGGCGGATGTTGTGCAATAAGCTCTTCAGGCAGGTCATACATCAGATCCGATTTAGTTAGCATAGGTAATCCCGATTCATCAACCACTCACTTTCAGTCTGATTATCATCCGTGTAGTTTTTTCCCTGTTGGATAATGTACTAACAGTGCCACCAAGCTCTTCCGTCAGTTTCCACGCCAGAGCAAATGCCATATTCTTCTCTTCCGGCTGCCTGTCTATGGTCAGGCATTCCCCTGGAATACTCCCTCCCGATGTATCAAATCGGAAGAACCAGTGATCTTCCAGCTGGTCAAGAGTAAGATCCACCTTCTTGCAGCTCTCACAGTTATCCATGATACACATAAGCAGGGAATAGGCTATCATGCTCACAAATGCCCCGTCCGTACAAACCTCAATATCATTTCTCGGTGGATGAAAGCTGACTTCCAGGCCGCGAGAGGTGTAAATCACCCGGAACTCATTCATGACTTTTTCAAGAAGAGGAACTGGATTGATCCATCTGTGAAGTGGGGTTCCGTTGTAAACTGAGATTCTCAGCCACCAGAGAGTCCATTTGCTGAAGAAGCTCAGTTTTCTCACAGAATCTGAGAGACGCCGGGTATTCACATCGGCATCATCACAGAGAGCAACCGATCTCTCTACGGATTCAACATGGATCTGAGATGTGGAATAGAGGGCTGTTATGCTGTGAATAATGTAATCCAGTGCTTTTAGTTTCATTGCGTTGGAGTTGCTTGAGGATCCGGGGTTGTTGCTTGTTTCACTGTAATTCTCCGGTGTGCTGAAAAGAATCGCCATCATCTGGATCAACTCAGTGGCCACATAGTGAAATGCTTCAGTCTCAGTTGATGCCAGCAGAATTACTCCATCGGTTACGCTACCATTGAAAAATGGCACCGCAAGTTCTGATCTTGAGTTTGGAAAAACAGGTGAGAATCGCAGATCGTCTTCAGGGGTTTCTGCAAAGAATGCAGTTTCCCCGCGAACGCATGACCAGGATGCAGTGTTCAAAGCTTCAATTGGAAGGTCAGGCAGCATTCCCACCACGCCTGCTGAACCTATTCCCTTAAGGGCCATTCCAGCGGCGTTAATTTTAAAAACTACTGCGGTTTCAGCCCTGCATTCCTTTGCAAGATCAGAGAGCATTCCATCCAGAGGTTCAGTTTTCTTTAAAAAGCTGTTTGCAAGGGTCTTTACAGTTGCAAGAATGCGATGACCGGCTCTTAGGGCAAGCTTTGCCTCCTGTTCTGCCAGTACTCGCGATGCACTGTGAAGAACAGCCAGACTAAGAGGTTTTAACTGGTGCTTCTGCATTCCCTGAAAAACAAGATGTGAGATACTGAATCCCGAATGAATTCTGTGAAGAAAAACGCCATCCTCTCTGAAACCACATGGGCTGGCCGCCAGTTGAATTGGATCAAGTATCTGTACCAGTTCTCTGGAATCTCCAATGGTAAGCACTTCCCCTTCGTGAATGTAAGCCGCAGAAGCTGCGCCAAGGAATCCGGAAACGGTTTCCAGAATTTCAGATTGGGACATATTATCTTCCATGAGTAATTTCAGGAGTAACTGAGGTATTTCCTCATTATTGTTCTGGTTCTGTTCTTTATCCTTTGAGGTTGAGGAACCGGTTCGCGCAAAGATCACATACTGTTCAGCGTCGGGAATGGGAACAACGGAGACATCTATTACAAATTCTGATCCTGAGAGTGATGGTTGTAGCTTTACAGAGAATCTTGAAGTCGTTGTGTAGCCTTTGTTTCTCTGTTCGTGTCTAAGCTTAATTGTCTTTCTATGATCCGGGTGAACAAAACCAAGAAGGCTTGATCCAGTGGGATTCGCTCCCCACATCTGCAGACATACTCCTCTGGCAATTTCGTTCATAGAAGTAATTATTCCCCTGGCATCAATTGTAAAAGCCGGGCAGAAACTTTCTTCCAGCAGTATGCCGATCAGATTTCGCCTGTCAGTTGTACGGGTGACTACAGCTACAGACGGAACGGTGAGACGACAGTAGATCAGCTTGCCGGGAGATGGGAGCGTTCTCATTGAGAGGGTGTAATTCAACCTGGTATTCTCTTCGGCATTGTGCCCAATAAGAAAATCAGCTGTTGAGCCGGTTTTGCTGCATTTCTGCACTGCTGCTTGTATTGCCCAGGAAGACGAAGTATCGAACAGTGATGCAAGATCGCTGCTTTCCTGGAAAAGAGAGACAGCCCTTTTTGACATTGACAGGATCTTTCCCCTGGAAGTAATAAGAACGAATATCTCATCCCCGGTGAGTTCGGCTAGCATATCAGAGATTTTGCTGAAATTGGCTGGCTTCAAATTGAATATTCCAGACGTGGATGAAAGATCCAGTACTGACAGTATGAATGATTCGCCTCCCAGAAGAGCTGGCCACTTACCTTCGCTGGTGTTTTGCATGAGAGATATCAAGGTTTCAATCTGCATGTTCAAACCTGTGGCAATGTCCTGTAGGTTATTGGAATACACCATCTTGCCGGTGTCAGTGTCTGCGATTGCCCAGGAGCCTTCATTGGTCAGGTATGTGTCAAATCTTTCATTACTTTGCATATTACCCAATCGCGTTGTAGCTAAAGAATTTTACAAAACTTGCAGGACACATACAGTATTCTATATTAGACTAGTAAATGGCAAGGGAGAGTTCATTTTGAAATACACAGTCTTATGTAAGTTTGCGTTATCAGGAGCTTCCAGAACTGAGGTTATTGAAGAGTTGTTGAGACTTTTCAAGATCGGAGAAAAATCCAGGGGATTGCTTGCAGGAGCACTGGATGTAAGAGAAAAAGTGGGCGCCACTGTTGTTCATAGCGGGATAGCTCTGCCCCACTGCAGAAGTATTCTTGTAGACAAGTTGACTATCGTTGTTGGCAGATCGGAAACAGGTATTCCATGGCCAGAGGAAAAGGTTAATACCGTTATTCTGTTTGTTTCACCGGTTAAGGTGAATTCACCTCAGGAGCACAACAAGTTTCTTGGTCATATTGCAGGTAAAATTAGAAAGTTCGGAGATAGTATCGCCGCAGCTGGCAGTGAGGCCGATATTCTTGCCTTACTGGGATTCCAGATCGAGGAACAGGGAGAGTAGATGGACAAACAGCTCGAGAAGTTGATCAGCCTTCACGACCTTGATGTGATGATCGCAGATCTGAACAGAAAAGATATCAGAAAACGGGAAGCCGATATGGGTCTTCACACAGAGGGGGCTCTTGAAGAACTTAAAGAATTGAGAGAGACATACTGCAAGAGTATTAACAGAAAATGGCGAGGGCTTTATAATCAATTGACGAAGCATTACGGAAATGCAGTGGTTCCTGCTCTCATGGGCCGATGTGCCGGGTGTCTGACACGACTGCCAACAGCAGTTTGTTCCGATCCGGAGAGAAATTTTAAAATTCACACCTGTCCTACATGCGGGAGGATAATTTACTGGGCCGACTGAGGCCTCTCTTTCAGGAGGAATGGATGAATCCAAGAGAAGCACAGGAAGCACTTACGTTTGATGATGTTTTAATTCTGCCGGCAAGCTCGCATGTGCATCCGGGTCAGGTAAGTCTTCACACGGAGCTGTGTCGGAATATTGTTCTTAACATTCCGATCTTAAGTGCCGCTATGGATACAGTTACCGAGGCTGGAATGGCAATTGCTCTTGCTCAGCAGGGTGGAATGGGTGTTATTCACAAGAACCTTTCCATTCGCGAGCAGGCGCGCCAGGTGCGTTGCGTGAAGAGAGCTGAGGGTGGAGTAATTAATGATCCCGTTACTTTGAAGGAATCAGCCCTTGTCTCTGATGCTCTGATGCTTGCAGAAGAAACGGGGGTTTCCGGATTCCCTGTGCTTAGAAACGACAAACTGTGCGGCATTCTAACACACAGAGACTATCATTTTGAACAAGACGGTTCCACTCCCATTATTGCTTTGATGACTGGCATTAATGAACTGGTTACAGCTCCGGTGGGAACAAGCATCGAGGAGGCCCTTGTTCTTCTCAGGCGACATCGTCTTGAAAAACTGCCACTTGTGAGTGCTGACGGACACCTTGCAGGCCTTGTCACTCTCAAGGATGCTCAGAAGGCGATGGAGTACCCTGAAGCCTGTAAAGACAGCCGAGGGCGGTTGAGGGCAGCAGCGGCAGTCAGTGTTGGCGAAGCTGCTTTGACCAGGACTGATGCACTTGTGGAGGCGGGGGTTGATTGTGTTTTTATTGATACTGCTCACGGACAGAGCATAAGTGTGCTAAAAACCACCGAAGCGATTAGAACAAAGTACCCTGATCTGGCAATAGTTGCAGGTAATGTTGTTACCGCTGAAGCCACTGATGTTCTGATCAAATCAGGTGCAGATGCTGTAAAGGTTGGTGTTGGACCTGGCTCTATCTGCACCACAAGGATTGTAGCGGGTATAGGTTGCCCACAGCTTACCGCGGTTTTTGACTGTGCTGAAGCAGCAGCAAAGCACGGTAAGAAGATCATAGCGGATGGTGGTATCAAGTATTCAGGAGACATTGTTAAGGCTCTTGCTGCAGGAGCATCCAGCGTGATGGTAGGCAGTCTTTTTGCTGGAACAACCGAGAGTCCTGGTGAGGCAATAATATATAAGGGCCGAAAATTCAAGACATATCGCGGCATGGGGTCCATGGGTGCAATGAAAAAGGGCAGTGCAGACAGATATTTTCAGGAGGCGGTTGCTGAAAAGAAGCTTGTGCCGGAAGGCATAGAAGGTATGGTTGCTTTCAAGGGTCTTGTAAGTGACTATCTTGTTCAGCTTACAGGAGGGCTTAGATCCGGTATGGGATATGTGGGAGCTGAAAGCATTCATGAACTGTACAAGAGGGCAAAGTTTGTTCGAATGACATCTGCTGGTCTCCGGGAGAGTCATGCCCACGATGTAACGGTGACCAAGGAAGCGCCGAATTACTCATCTAATGCCAGTGGATACTGATCTTTTCGGAAGCTGCGGCCTGCGCTTTGAATCAGAGGTATTCTCTGATGGAGCCTATTCACTTAGTCGCGTAGACTTCCAGGGAAGAAAACTTCTTGCAGAGGTTTCTGATACATCCGGAGTTTATCAGCATAGGTGGCCTTCGGTTGGAGGTTTGATTCAACCGGTATCTTCCAGGGATCTGCCCGGGCAGCAGAAGCTTGTGCTGTTTGATATCGGAACTGACATAACTCTCTTTGAAAGAATCAACACTGTGGGTCGTTTCACTTTGGAGAAGGCCCTTGATATCACAGGAATGGCTTTAGGTATTGTATCGGATCTTCAGGCTGCGGGATTGATTTGCGGCTACATAGGACCTGAAATGTTCGTTCTTCACGGCTCTTCTATCTTGATGCTTGCAGGAAGACGGGGAATCCCGGAATCCCCATTTACCGCTCCCGAAGTTCAGTCATCCCGACCTTCAGATCCCCGAAGCGATGTTTCCGCCATGGGGTCATTTCTCTTCCGCCTTGTGGCTGGAACAGACAAAAGAGAGAAACAGTTGCAGATCTGGCAGGAACTTTCTCCTGGAATGCAGACGGCAATACAGGATATGGTTGCTGTTTCCCCGGTGAACAGGCCTAATAGCCTGAAAGCAGTTAAGGCAATTCTCAGCAATCTTGCTATGAAGGAAAACGAAGAAGCTGATGAAGAACCAATTGATAGCAGTCAGGCTTTTGTAAAGCAGCAAGAAAGAGCCGCCTCAACCGGTAGTAAAAAGAAACTGTTCTGGATACTTGGATCTGTTGCGATTATTGTTCTTGGGTATTTTGCCATCACTTCATCAGCTCTTCCTCTTGATCCTGATCCTGATCTTGATCATGAAACGGAAATTGTTCCTGCTGAAGAAACTCCAGAGGAAGAGGTTGAGGTTGTTTCCCCATGGGTTGATTCTCTTTCCGAAGAGGAAACGATTCTGCCTGATGTATCAGCACCTCTGGAGGATTCTGCAATAGTATGGATCTCCAACAGTTCCGGAGTTCCTGATCTGGAACAATCATTTCGTGCTGGCTCCGTAAGCAGCTACTCCTATGTTTACCCTCTTACCGGTACTACAAACCGCCAGTCTTCGCTGATATTGGCAAGACGCTCCGACCCGTCAGTACCACTGAGAGAGATGCCACTGGGGCAGGAGGTTTACCAGATAGCAGATACTTCATTTGTGGTTAAGTCTGTTGATCTGACAATTCTTCTTGGTACTGACCTGAACTATTCCGGAATAAACAGTCAGTTTCTTCATCAGCCGGTAGCTCCTGCAGGTACTCTTTTTGTGGATATTGTAAACCATGGAATTCAGTACTCTCTTGACGGAATGGGTGCCGCCACATGGACTGCAGACCGGATTGAAGGCAAAGCATGCAATATTGAGGGAACAGAATGGCTGATCTCTGTAATAGACATTCGGGACGCTGACAGATTCAGCGAAGAAATAGGTATTCCAGAGGTACTCGATGAAACTCTCTTTCTTTTTAAACCTGACAATCTTCAAGCAGGTACTCTTGAAACACTTTTAAGACAGTATTTTCAGCCTCTTCCCAACAGCGCTGATTTTTCCTTGGAAGCCATCCCCATCTCAGATATTCACATACTGATAGGCAGTACTTTTCAAGATTGACAAATAACCTCGTAAATGTTATATTTCGCCTCAATTTCCATCAGGGAGGTATGAGATACAGTGCAGTATTTGATCAATGACAAAGTCGTTCATCCGTACCACGGCGCAGGGGTTATTACCAGTATTAGTATGAAGGATATATCCGGTGAGATGGTTGAATGTGTGGTCATTAAACTCTCTGGGGGTCGAGCTGGAATTTTGCTGCCTTCATTCTCAATCAACGAATCCGGGCTACGCAGAGTTTCCTCCAAGAAAGATATTGATATCGCAATGAAGATGCTGGCAACAGAGGGCGAAGAGTTGCCCAAAGACTGGCGCAGACGAATTGATGTTCTTAAGGAACGGGTTAATTCCGGAGATCCTCTTATTATTGCCACCGCTATAAGAGATGTTCTTGCCAGATCCCCTATTTCAAAGATGAACCCTTCCGAAAAAAGAGTTCTTAACGAAGCTGTCATTGTTTTTGCAGGCGAACTCTCGCTTGTTCGAACGGTAACTCTGGAAGAAGCAAAGAAACTCATTCATAAAAAGGTATTGGGAAAGAAAAAAACTTCCTGATGTCCAGCAATCAGACTCTGTTCAGGTCCGTTACCGACCAGGAACTCGAACAGGTTCTTCTTGTTTCTGTGGCACTTAACGGTACCGATATTGATCCCTCCGGTATTGCCGAGATGATTCGGCTGGTTGAAAGTGCAGGCGGCGAAGTTATTCATCAAATCACCCAGAAAAGACCAAGACCGGATGGCGGTTTCTTTGTTGGCCGTGGCAAGGCTGAAGAGATTAGTGGTGTTGCTGAAAATATGGGGCTGACCACTCTTGTCTTTAATCACAACCTCAGCCCGGGTCAGGTGAACAGGCTTGAAGAAATGTCGAAGTGCAAGGTTATCGACAGAACAGAGCTTATACTGGCAATCTTTGCAATTCAGGCCAGAACCCCACAGGCAAAGCTGAGAATTGAGCTTGCACAGCTTGGATACATGCTTCCAAGGCTGTCCGGGATGTGGCACCATCTTGATCGTCTTGGTGCAGGTATTGGAACCAGAGGACCTGGAGAGACCCAGCTGGAAGTGGACAGGCGTCGAGCAAGAACTCGGATGTCCTCACTGGAAAGAAAACTTGATGCCATTGATGCCGGTGCTAAAGTAAGACACAGCAGGCGGGAAGGTATGTTTTCCGTTGCTCTGGCCGGTTATACAAATGCTGGTAAAAGCACACTCCTGAACCGTATATGTGATGCAGGGGTTCATGCTGAAGATCGACTGTTCGCCACTCTGGATACCACTTCAAGAAGACTTGATCTGCCCGGCGGGGGATCTGTGATAGTCAGCGATACTGTAGGGTTTATAGAAAAACTTCCCAAATCACTCCTGGCAAGTTTCAGATCTACCCTGGATGTTGTCCGTGAAGCTGATCTTATTCTGCTGGTCGCGGATACTGCAGATCAGGACAAGCTTGCCAAACTGTCAACAGTCACAGATACTCTTGATAAAATTGATGCAGGCCAGGTTGACAGAATCACAGTCTGGAATAAGTGTGATCTCACAGATTCATCTTCAGCTGGCGATCTTTCAGTTTCTGCGTTATCCGGCCAGGGCATTCCTCAACTGATAGAACTGCTGGAGCAGAAAAGACGCAAAGCGCTTGCCTGGTGTGGTGTAAAGGTTAATATTTGCAATGGGGAATTGGAATACTGGATCAGAACCAACAGCATTGTCGACAGCTTTATCAGAGACGACACTGGGGCTGTAGAGATTGTATGCGGGTTGTATCTGGGCTTGAACCATTTGCGGAAGAAACTCGGGAGTCAGAAATCCCCATGGAGTATTGTTCCTTTCACAGACTATGGGGCAGATCAGGGAGGAGACGACTGATGGCTGGAACTGAAAAAGCGATGGAGAGACTCTCTGGAAGAATGGGCACCCTTGATGGTCTTTACAAGAGGGGTATTGTAACCGGGGATCTTTTATGGAAACAGCTGAAGTCTCTTTTGAGCTCAAAAGATGCCCGTGCAGTTTTTTCCACGCTTATTGAGCCTGATAAAAAAGCTCTTAAGATACTGAGTCGAATAGAGGATCCTGAGGGATGGCGTGAGTTGTTTACAAAAGACAGAGATCTCAGAGAAGCTATTTTCTACAAGAATCTGGTAAATATCATGGACTCGGAAAAGGACCATCAGGATAGAGTATTGCGGATGCTTCAAATTGCATGTCTTCCTTTCTATTCCGGTTTTCTTCCTCTCACCAAGGAGATAAAAAAGGCGTCCTCTGATCTTAAACCGAGCAGGGTCAGCGTTTTAGATTGATGCTTAAGGGGGGCAAAGGCCGCATAACTGCTCTACTGGGTTTTCTCTTCGTTCTTGTTGCTGCATGGTTTCTTGGAAGGTCTTTTCTGCAGGGAGTTCAAGAAGCTGGCGGCTTGGGTAATCTTCTTCAATTTAATATTCCACTCTTTCTTGCAGCATCAGTTGTCATGGCCGGACATTTGACTCTGGCAGGGTACACATGGGCTCTGGTTACCAGCGCATCCGGAGGGCACCTGGGATTTCGGAAGGGCTTCTCAATACACTTTCTGTCTCAGGTTGGAAAGTATGTCCCGGGTAAGGTGTGGGCTGCAATGGGAAAATATTCTCTGAGTCGCAGCAGCGGGCTTTCCACTGGTCAAACCGGGCAGGGCCTTATTCTGGAGACGGTATTTATTGTACTGGGCTGCCTGATCACCACACTTCCGCTTATCCCCCTTACTGCTGAGAATTCCGGCATGGGAGTGGGTACAGGAATGGCAATTGCTCTAGGGCTTTCCGTTGTTCTTCTTGCGTCGATCCATCCAGTCTTGTTCCGAAGGCTTACAGGGCTTGTTGCCAGAGTTATGAAATCCAGCTACGATCTTCGCCAGTGCAGTTTTTCCGAAATGCTGCGTATTCTTCCTGTTTATGTCGCTGTTTTTCTTTTACTCGGCGGGGCTTACTGGTTGATGTGCCTTTCTTTCGGGCTGAATCTTCCGTTCTTTCCGGGAATATTTGTTTATCCGGCGGCAATGGGTATTGGTTATCTTGCAATCTTCGCCCCGGGGGGCCTTGGTGCCAGAGAGCTCACAACAGTATGGCTTGTACATCTTATTCTACCAGGTTGTGAACCTGGACTTGCCGAGCTGACAGCTATTGTTGCAAGACTCTGGATCACAATAGGCGAGGCAATTGCTTTTGGCATATCTTTCCCGATCTACGGAGTAACCCCTTCCTCCCTTAAAAAAATGCTAACAGCCAGTGAATCATCATCTGACAGAGATGTCGCTCAGGGAGATAAAGGGCAGTAGATCTGTTCCAACTCTGTACTGTATGCTGCCAAGGGTATTTACTTTAGACAGAACATCGTAAACATTGCCGGAGAGAACACATCCGTGGTAAAATCCCTGTATTTCTCCTCTTCTGAATACATAGGTCCTGCCGCAGTCAAATGTGAAGCTTCCTGAAGCCGCATTGCCTCCACCTGCTGACAGAATACTGGTTACAAGAATACCGGATCCTGTTTCTGCAAGGGTGTTTGTCGATCCGTCCATGGATGGATCAACTGTCAAATTGGTACATACAGGTCTTGAGTGTTCTCCAAGATTCCTTCCACTGCTCCCTGTGGATACTGCATTGCACTGAGCAGCTGATCTCAGATCATGGAGGAAGCCGTTAAAGATCCCACCTTCAAAGATGGTTTTGTCCTGTGTTGGTACTCCTTCGCTGTCAAAAGGCACTGATGCCGCACAGCTGCTAAGGTGGGGAAGATCCCGAATTGTGAGCGACTTCGCCAGAACCTGTTTCCCCTCCATGGCCGCCAGAGGTGATGCGCCTTCCGCAAGCAGTTTCCCGCTGATGCCTGTTCTTACTGCCTGTAGCAGCATAGAGAATGCAACAGGAGAGAATACAACATTCTTCCTTCCAGCTATGCCAGTTGAGATCAGGCCTTTACGGTGATCGGGCAGTACGATCATATCGAGGACTAAACTCATCACCGGCAGTGAATCAGTGGTTTTTAAAAAGTACCCGGATTGCAGAAGACCATTGTCTGTTGGAATTGTTACAGAAAAGCTTGAGGAGACCACAGCTTTGGAATATGATCCTAGAAGCCCGCATGAATTCAGGATAGCAAATGAATCTTCACCCCACTGTATTCTTGCAGATAAATTCGCCAGTGGATGAATTACCTTTATCTTATTTTGAAGGGTATTCAGATAGTCATGAACCGATTCATGGGTTATTGCTTCCAGATCGTTCTTTTCCGGTGCAGCAGACTCATGAGGCTCTGCGGGAAAATCGAACAGAGTTTCAGGTCCATACCGGCAGCTGCCGATGGTTTTATCCACAAGGCGGAATGGATTGATAATGCCCCATTCCCCGGATACTCCCAGTTTGCCGTTTCGCGTCATTCTTAGACCCCACCCGGTTCTCTCACCGGCACCTGGAATGCTGTTATCCGGTCCAAACTGGAGGCTATTGTACCTGCGACTTATGCCTGTGACCTCGGCCTGGGTGGATACTTTCTCACAGGCTATAAGTATTTCAGACCCGGTGATGAATACTTCATTCATCAGCTCACCTGCATTCCGGAAATAAGTATATGCGGGCCACCGTAGGTAACCGGTATTGCACTTCCGCCTCTTCTTGAACAACCGGAAAGGCTGCCTGACAGTTTCAGATCATCACCTCTGTCTAGAATTGATCCCAGTACATCGGTTACCTTGCCAGCTAAAACAACAGGTGTAACCGGTTTGTGCAAAACTCCATTTCTTACCGTCCAGGCTTCCTGTACTGCAATGCTGAACCTGTCCATATCTGTTGCTCCCCCCATGAATCCCTTCAGGTAGAGCCCGTTATCAAGATGCAGTTTAAGCTTGTCGATTGATGTGGTTCCTGCCTCCATGTAGGTACATGTCATTCTTGCTTCCGGCAATCTTCCGGGGTCTGATATTCTGGCATTGCCTGTTGGTCTGGTTTTGGCCCTGGCGGCAGTTTCCATAGTATGCAACCAGTTGACTATTTTCCCTGAAGATACTAGTTGAGTCATTGATCCTGGTGTACCTTCGTCATCCCAGTTCATGCTTCCAGGCTGGTCCATCAGAAGAGAATTGTCCACAATATTGACACATTCCGACCCAATTCTGGAGCCTGGTCTAAGAAGATAGGCAACAGCTGGATTCTTTTCAAGGAAATCTGCTTCGATAAGGTGTCCAAAGGCCTCATGAATCAGGATTCCAGTCAGTTCAGGATCAAGGATCACCCTGGCTTCTCCTGGAGCGATGCAGGCAGTTGTTTCCCGGAGCAAAAGATCTCTGCTCATTTTGTCGAGCATTTTCTCTCTGCCTTTGAACGGGTCAAATGAGCCCCGTAGAGATATTTCTTCGCTGGCTACAAGGCCACCAGGCAGCACCAGCTGTGTTTTCATTGATCCCAGATTTTCAATTTCTCTAACGCTGGTTCCACTGGAATTTACAATAATACGGTCTCTGGTAATTTCCTCGTAGGCAACCCTGGCTGAACCGAAAGAGAGGGAAGCGCCAAGCAGATCACAGTAATGCCTGCAAAGAAATGCCTTTTCCCGCAGAGGCACATCAGAAAGTGGAACACCCCTGGAGTCATCGCTGAAAGTATCCCGACAGGCCGGGGGAAGTGTCGGAAATGGGACAATGTCTGATCTGCTATGCAGTGCCAGAGCTGCAGCCTTATCCATGGCAGTATGCATATGCTCCGGAGCGCTGAACTCACACATCCCCCACCTGCCTGAAATGAACACTCTTGCGGTGCCTGTGAACTGTTCCACAGGGCCTGAATTCATGTGGGTAAGGCCTGCCTGTACCACGGTTGTTCTTGAGGTCAGGGAGAGCCGGATCTCTGCGAAATCAGCCTCAGTGGCTGCAGCCGCCTTCTCTGCCAGGTCTCTGTATTTCTGCAAATGGAGTCCTTTCAGTTGTTCAGCGAGTTACCGGAGGATAGTTCGTCCAGGCACTCACGGGCGGAATCTGCCCAAAGGCCGTTTGGCTCTATGTAAAGATACCTGTTTATACTGTCTGTTGCTCTAAGGTTATCATTCTGTTCCATGTAAATAAGAGCAAGGAAGTGGTGAGCTTCGGCCACACTTGAAGCCGCTGCAGGGAGCAGGATGTCTCTTGCGGAAGGCAGATCGCCCTGTTGAAAGAGCAGTGATGCCATCCGTATCCGTGCTTCATCTGCCAGATCAGGATCCTCGATGATTATTCTGGTGTACCAGGCGAAAGCTTCCTCATAGTTTCCAATTCTTTCTTCCGCCTCCCCGAGAGTCATCCAGCATTGCCCGTTTAACGGTGCCAGAGCAAGTGCAGCTTCTGCATACCCCAGAGCCGCATCAGACCTGCCGCGAACAGCAAGTAGCATCTCAGCCAACTCCAGTGGCGCTCTGTAGTCGTCCGGTCTCAGATCCATGAAGATCAAGTATTCTTCCTCGGCAGTGCTCCATGAATAGTTTATTGCTGCTATTCGTGCAAGGCCAAGGTGAGCTTCATAAGCACCATCGCTGATATCAAGGGCAGAGTTAAATTCTCTAAGAGCC
>JAGLQD010000150.1 GCA_023136985.1 Candidatus Sabulitectum sp.
ACTTGCCAGGCTTGTTCCGCCAAATTTTGCAACCAGCAGTTTCTTGTGCAAGGTTAACAAACTCCCTTCCTGTATCATGCCAGGAGAAAAGATCCTGAGCCTTCTTTCGGGCGCTGCGGGACATTTCCTCTCTCAGCTTTTCATTATCAATAAGTTCTTTTAAATGCTCGGCGCAACTTTCTGCATCTCCAGGGGCTGTTAAATAGCCATTATAACCGTGGGTAACAAGTTCCGGTACTGCACCTGCATCAACGGCTACAACAGGCAGCCCTGCCCACATGGCTTCTGCTACTGCTATTCCGTATCCTTCCCAGCGGGAAAGATTGGCGAGGATATGGCTTTTGCTGTAAAGTTCATAAAGTTCCCCTGTGGAAAGATGACCCATGAAGGTAACTTTGTCTCCAAGAATTTCTGCTCCTTTTCGAACCATTTCTGCATAATCTCTGTCTACCGTATCATCACCCAGGATGAACAGGTGGAATTGCCTCTCTTCCAGGAGAGCGCAAGCCTTCACCAGAGTAAGCTGATCCTTTCTTGAACAGACAGTTCCTACTGAAAGGATCTTCACAGGCAGCTGCTTTGTGTTCAGATCGGTTTCAAAACGGTCAAAGCCCGGGGGAATAACAAAAAGTCTTTTTTCCGGGATCCCAAGAGAAATTACATCATCTGCGGTGCTTCTGCTGTTTACCCATATTCTTTTCCCGGATGATAAAAACCACCGGACTATCCGTTTTCTAACATTGGAAACACCCCTGACTCTGTCGTGCCACTCCAGATGATGAACCATGTACAGTACAGGAAGCTTTAAAAATGGGATGATCATTCTGAGAGGCGCCATAAAGCTGTAACTTTTGCTCACCACCAGAAGGTCCGGCTTGTATCTTAGAACCCGTTTCAGTACATAAAATGATCCTGCAATCCTGGAACCGCGCAGCGTCTCCGGTATTGTTTTAAAGTGGATCACATCAACCTCGTGCCCGGCCAGGCTTAACGCCTCCGCCATCTTGAAGTTAAAGTAATACCCGCCAGTACTGTGATCCTTAAGACCAATCATTACGAACGATATTTTCAAAACATCTCTTTCTGTAAACAAGTGAAACTATTCAAGAGTATCCTCGGAGTATAGCCAAGCATCAGATAAAAGTCACACTCCGCAAGAGACCTGTGAACAATTATGTTCAGCATGAAACAAGCATTCTACAGGGAGGGAATTTGTCAACAGATAGTGTCTGTATGGTTGTAAAGAATCGTCTTTCAAATGATGCCCGGGTAAAAAAAGAGATGGCTGTTCTTGCTGCGGACGGCTGGCAGGTAACTGTAATTGCAATGGCTGAACCCGGTTTGCCCTATGAAGAGAACATAAACGGCATTCGAATACTGAGACCTCCGGTATTTTCAAAAACAAAAGAAAGCCTTCGCAGGCAGGTGGCGCATGCTTCTGAAGAATCCGATAACTCCTTTAAGGCAAAAGTCATCAGATCTCTCAGACAGAACCGGTTGCGAAGATTATTCGCGGATCTGACTCGGGATATTCCATGGGAGAACAGGCTCAGAGATGCTGCCCTGGAAGTAGATGCAAAAATCTATCATGCCAATGATCTGGACACTCTTCAGATCTGCGGCTCTGCCGCTGCGCGAAGGAATGCCAGACTTGTATACGACAGCCACGAGCTCTGGCTGGAATCATCAAGATACCTTATAGCAACACACCCGCTCAACCGGATAAGGCTGAAAAGAATCGAGCGGAAATACATCTACAAAGCTGATGCTGTTATTGCTGTCACACCACTGCGCGGAGAAGAAATGCAGCAGATGTATCCTGCAATGAAAAATCTTCAGATCGTGGAGAATGCTCCGGAGAAGCTCGAAAAGTTGCCCTCTGCAGGCAAGCTCAGGGATATGATAAACGCTGCTCCAGACACTGTGATTGCCCTGTATCAAGGTGTGCTATGCCCTGAAAGAGGCCTTGAGGAACTGCTCAAAGCTGCAAAACTGACCACAAACCCCGCAGTGAGATTTGTCATAATTGGCATGGACACCTGGAACGGAACACTTCAGAAAATGGCAGCGAATATGGGATTGAAAGACAAAGTGATTTTTCTACCCCCTGTACCATCTGAAGAACTTCCGGAGATCACGGTTGACGCTGACATGGGTTTTATCCTGTTCAGAAACACCTGTTTAAACCATTTCTACTCTCTGCCCAACAAGCTGTACGAATACATGATGGCAGGAGTTCCAATAATAGCAAGTGATTTCCCGGAGATGAATAGAGTACTGAATGAGGTAGAAAGCGGAATAACAGTTGATCCTGATTCGCCGGAGGAAATATCCAGCGCTGTGGAAACGCTTGCTGCCCACCCTGCCATGAGAAAGAAAATGAAGGATCGAGGCAGAACCGCTGCCATGGATCGGTACAACTGGGAACCCCAGAGTATTATTTTCCGGGATCTGTACAGGAAGCTGAGGTAGAAATGAAAAAGCTGATACTGCTCACCTACACTTTTCCACCCCTCTCCACCGGGGGAACTTCTGTTGTTCTGAACATGTGCAGGTATCTGCCGGAAAATGACTGGGAAGTTATCGTGGTCACTGTAAAAAAGCCCAGGGGCATGAAAACCGATCAGTCACTTCTTGATGAACTTCCCAAAAGCCTCAAAGTGTTCAGGGTACATCACAAAGGAGTTGCCACCACTGATTCCTCTTCTGCGGGAAAAGCAAAGAACAATCCCATCCGCAGCATGATCCGTTACATTGCACACAACTACATTCTGATCCCTGACAGGGTGATAACCTGGAGAAAAATGGTTCTTCCGGTATTGAAAAAGATCATAGCCGATGAAAAGCCTCATGCCATAATGTCATTCGGGCCGCACCATTCTCTGCATCTGATTGCCCTCTCTGCATCAAAAGAGACATCTCTCCCGTTTATTCCTTTCTTTGGAGATCTCTGGCTGGAAGACAGCTATGTAAACTGGCCAAGCAAATTCAACAGACTGGTTGAATCCCTTCTGGAAAGAGAAGTGGTCCG
>JAGLQD010000151.1 GCA_023136985.1 Candidatus Sabulitectum sp.
GATACAGAGCCTGATCTGCCATTGCGATCAAGTCTGATACCTCCTGATCCTCCGGTCTGCTCTGGGCAATGCCCATGGAAACACTGATGCTGGATCCTCCTGGCAACTCTCCCTTTCTGAATTCGAAGAGAAGTCGCTGGGCAAGATCAAGTGCGTTATCTCCGCTGGTATCCGGGAGGATCACAATGAATTCATCCCCGCCAAAACGAAGCGCGAAGTCGTTGCTTTTCAGATTGATCCTGATAGTCTGACCCACATGGGAGAGGATGGCGTCACCGGCCAGATGGCCATAGATATCGTTTACCAGTTTGAAATGATCAATGTCGATAATGACCAGAGACCAGGGGTGATCCCGCTGCGAGAACTGCTGATTCAGATACGGCAGAACTGACCTGTCCCTAAGCCCGGTGAGGGGATCAATTCCCTGGTCTCTCCTGCTACTGCTCAACAGATTGAAAAGCCTTCCAGTGCATGCATACTTTCACCACCCTCTGCTGGAATACCTGCGACTATGTACTACACCTGAGAAGCATATTTCATTCCATACTGCAAAAGATAGTTTAGTGCCAGGAACGGGAATTAAGTCAGCTTTGCTCTGTAACCGGTGAGACAAATGCAATATCACTGCATGCTTTCGTTCGCACCTGCATAAGCGGCAAGCCAGTTGCCTGTTTCCCATAAGGTGTGCATAACTGACTCTCTGGCTGAATAGGAATGACCTTCAAGTGGAAGCATTACAAGCCTTGATGTTCCTCCCATGCCCTTTATGGCTCCGAATAAACGCTCACTTTGTATGGGGAAAGTACCGGAGTTGCTGTCTTCTGCTCCGTGAATTATAAGCAGTGGTTCGTCTATTTTGTCAGCGAACATAAAGGGTGACATCTGCCAGTATACTTCCGGGGCTTCCCAGAGAGTTCTCTGTTCGGATTGAAAGCCGAATGGGGTAAGCGTGCGGTTGTAGGCTCCTGATCTTGCCAGCCCTGCTGCAAAAATATCGGAATGGGCCAGAAGGTTTACTGTCATAAATGCACCGTAGGAATGTCCTCCTATAACAAACCGGCTGCGGTCTCCCACGCCCATATTCACAACTGCATCCACTGCTGCTTCGGCATTCATTACAAGTTGCTCTATGTATGTATCATTGGGACTGTTGTTGCCCTCGCCTATTATTGGCATTGAAGGGTTGTCCAGTACGGCATACCCCATGGAGAGCCAGATCAGCGGAGACCACCAGCCTACATAATCAAATTCATAGGGTGAAGATGTGATCTGAGCTGCAGCGTCAGCAGAGATGAATTCTTCAGGATAAGCCCATACTATCACTGGAAGAGTACCATCAGCCGTCGAGTAGCCAGGTGGAGTATACAGGGTTCCTGAAAGTTCAAGGCCATCTGACCTGGTATAGGAGATCAGTTCTTTTGATGTTCCAAGTAACTGTGGAGTCGGGTAGGGAAAGTCAGTAACTTTATACTCGCTGCCATCGCTGAGATTTCTCATGAAGTAGTTTGGATACTCCTGTGGGGATTCACGGAGGAATAAGAGGTTGTTCCCGGAATTGTCTGCAAATGCCACAGGCCTTTCGTAGTATGGGGCTTTAGAAGTAAACACCCCCACAGACCCAAGTGTATTCAAGTCAATTTCTCTCAGGAATGGAATGTTCCCTTCAGGGGATGCTCCGTCTCCTTTCATCCATATTGATTTCCCGTCAGGCGAGAAGAGTATCTGTCTGCCAGCTTCGTTAAGCATTGTCATGGGTGCTCCCGGATCGTTGTAGGCATCTTCCCAGGAGTAATCAAATACAAGTTCAGGAGAGAATGCAGGATAGTCAGGTGCGATCCTCCAGCTTCTCATGTTTCTTGTGGGCCACCACCATTCAGATATCAGCGCCAGTGAATCTGTTCCCCAGTCTATTCCGCCATATCTGTTATGAAGCAGCGCAAGCTCGCACGGACTTTCCTCAAATGGAGCTTTCAGTAGAAACACTTTGTCACGGTAGTCTGCGGGTTCGCCTGCATCTCCACCATCAAGAGCTTCTACCCAGCACAGTGTTGCCGGTGCATCCGCCCGCCATTCCACAGATCTTGGACCGTTGTACACGCTTCCAAATGCCAGGGGAATGTTGTCGCGAACAGGATGATCTGCCACGGTATGTACGGTTTGTCCTTCAAGATCGCGTACTTCGATCCTCATTGGGAATCTTGAAGCAGTAACTGAATATGAGAATGGCTCGTGCAGAATATGCAGAAGAACAAGATCTTCTCCCGGTGCGGGGTCAAAATCCCAGATAATTCCTGGAGACCCAACTGAGGAGATGTTTCCGTTCAGTTCAACAAGTGCGAGCTGCGAGGTGAGGTAGTAGGTGAAAAGATCTTCATCACGAGGGTTTTTCAGCAGATCCTGAAGTGTTCGGACTGGTGCCTCTTCTCCTGTTGTCTCCTGAACTACCGGCCCCGACGGTACATAGTTCTGAGAAGAAGGAGGCTCTCTGTTTTCAACTTTTAAGCATATCAGAATTCCATCGCTTGCGGGAAGCCATTTTGGAAATGCCCTTGCAGAAAGATTCAGTGACGGTTCTGTAAGCCTTCGTGCAGAGAGCGAAGAAGTTTCAATCAACCACAATTCCACTCCATTGGCTGTTTCATTGGTTATGGCAACCATTGTGCCGTCGGGAGACCATGTTCTGCTTAGAGAACGAAGTTCATCAGGCAGGCCGTCTACGCTGTGGGTTTCCATGGTCTCCATGTTCAGCAGTTCTATTTTTGTGTAGACTGTGGTTCTTGTGGGAGCCAGGGTTTCCGGCCGGAAGCGAATCCCTGCCAGTTTCAGCTCCGGTTGAGCCAGCTCAAGTATTGTTGTGTTTTTCCTTGGAGTTCTGAGCAGGCACCACTCAAAGTCAGGTGAGATGCTTATCCTGGGAGACCGTGGGGCATCGACAATGTCAATAAGTGCTTGTTCCGGTTCCATGTACTCAATGGCGTTGGAGGATGCTAGAATGCCGAAAAGAATTACAAAATACAGGTGGTGCATTGGTTCAGCCTTTCAAAAAAGAGAATGTCAGTTAATTGTTTCTTGCCTTGAATATGCACAGGTAAATCCGGCATGGCGAGTCTGGTGTCTTCTCTTGAATTTCCAGTAGCCTGGAACCCGATACATAAGGAATGGCTCTGGTAGCATGGTGTCTCAAATCTCTATATATTAGGAATGGATTCATGTTTTGATAAGTTTCACGAAATGACGAGAGGTTTTGAGGTTGCATATGAAATTATTTTTAATTGCGGTTCTGGTTCTGGGTGTTACGACTCTGGCTGATACACCTGATTACCAGTCGCCGTTCAGAATCAGCGCAAACGGTTCTCCTATCGAACTAAGTCTCGGTCACGCAAATCCTCTTGTTACCGACTGGAACGGTGACGGTCTGAAGGATCTTATTGTTGGTCAGTACACTGGCGGCAAACTTCGCTACTACCAGAATGATGATTCAAATGATTCACCTGCATTCGGGAATTTTACCTACATGCAGGCGGATGGCAGTGATATTTCACTTTCCTCCGGTTGATGCACCGGCGCTACAAATCCACAGGCTGTGGATTTCAATAACGATGGTCTTGATGATCTTATAGTAGGAGAAAGATACGGGTATGTCACCTATTACAGAAGGCTTTCTGATGGCACTCTCACCAGTGAAGGCAGGGTACAGGCTGGAAGCAGTGACCTTGATGTAGGTAACAATTCCGCTCCCTTTGTGTTCGACTGGGACAACGATGGTCTTCTGGATCTTATTGTTGGCCGCGAGTCCACATCAGGTGGAAGCCTTCATTTATTTCTGAATCAGGGAACACCGGAGAATGCGGTTTTCACCAGCTTCACCCCTGTGATGAAAGGTTCATCGCCTGTTTCATGGCCAAGAAGCATTCCCCACATGGAGGATATGGATGGAGATGGCCTTATGGATCTTCTTGTGGGTGAGGATAATGGTCATACTTATTATCTCGAGAATGAAGGCACAGTTGGAGCTCCTCTGTTCAACAGCAGTGCAGCAATAACTGTAAATGGAAGCCCATTTGCCTGGCCATCCGGTCAGACAGACTGTACTGTTTATGTAAACGACTGGAATGAGGATGGAGTGCTCGACATCATTCAGGGCAACTATATAAAGAATGTATGGGTGTTTCTGGGAAGTACGGTGGGCGTAGAGGATTACAACTCTCAGGAAGTGGCTTCAGGGGTTTCGATAAGTCTTCACAACAATCCAGTAGAGAGTGCTCTTGAATACACCGTTTCCAGTGATCAGCCCACTGCAGTGGCAGTGGCTCTCTGGGGAATGGATGGCAGAGTGGTGGGGAAGTGGGATCTGGGAATGCTCAATGGAGTTTCAGAGCATATTCATACGGTTTCCTCTCTACCCAATGGTGTGTATACAATGGTTACTTCTGCTAATGGAGTTATGTCCAGCCGGCAGATCGCAATCGTTCACTGAAAGCATGCAGGGGCGGCGTGCTGTCGCCCCCCTGCTTCGCCCCTGGAACCAGGCAAGCTCAGATATGTTATCTTAACAAGATTGCAGGGCTGCACCAGGAGCCTGACCGAATAAGCAACAATGCCTGCAACCATGTGCTCCCCGGCGGAAGCAAGGGAATACAACATCGGCATTAGCCACCACACGAACGGCTACAATACACGCTGATTATCGTCAAATAGCGCTGCTATTCTTCTCTAATCAGCATGCATTTTATCTCGCCCGTGAGGCGCTACTGCTCAATGCCTATTTCCGGACAAGCTCCTAGAGGAAGGGGTGTTTCTTTGAGAATACTGCGGTACAAGAGACCATCCACATATCTAATTGTTCTTTCCTTCCTGCTGCTTAGTCTTGGCTTCATAATGGCCTACCATGTACACAGCACAGTAGAGAATCTCCGGTTTGATGCAAAAATAATAAATGAGACCGGTATGATACGAGGATCGATTCAGCGAGTAACAAAACTCGTACTTTCAGATTCCGCAGAGATGTCAGATGAAATATCCGCAGAGATTAACTGGTTGTTTGCCCACTTCATTTCAGAAGAGAACAGAAGCAGGCACAATGGGGTAAACGAGAGTGTTTTTGACGAGCTTCTGTATCTGCGGGAGGAGTGGCATTCCCTGGAGAGACTGCTGTTCGAGTTCCAGATAAACCCATCCCAGGCAATTGAGAAAGAAATAATAACAGAGAGTGAACACTGCTGGAAAGCAGCTGATTCAGTTGTTCTTGCAGCACAGATGGCAACTGAGGGCAAAGTTGGCAATTTTCAGTTGTTCTATACTATTCTTGGAATAAATGCTGTTACGGTGATACTGGTAATACTGTATGTGATCCTCTATGTGCGCAGGAAGCTGGAGTATGAATCATCGCATGATTCTTTGACTGGGTTGCTCAACAGAAGATCTTACGACAAATTTGTTCAGGCGGAGATCACCCGAAGCACAAGATACAGTTCCAGCCTGTCACTGATAATTTTTGATGTGGATAGTTTCAAGGTTATCAATGATCGTTACGGTCACGGTACTGGCGATCTGGTTTTTGTTGATCTGGCCAGGGAAGTGGCTGTTCTTGTAAGGGAAACTGATATGGTCTTCAGAGTGGGTGGTGATGAATTTGCTGTTGTTTGTCCGGAAACGGATGCAGACGGAGCTTTCCAGCTGGCTGAAAAGATCCGTAGAAGAGTTGAACAGTATCCATTTGCAACAGACAGTACTGAAACCATAAGCCTGGGGATCGCAGAATTTCAGAAGGGCATTACAAAGGAGCAGTTGTATTGCAACGCAGACAAGGCTCTTTATCAAGCAAAGAACAACGGGAGAAATCGTACAGAGGTTTTTCTGTGATCTCAGTGAACCAGTGTAGCAACAGGAGGTGTTTTTATGAGAGCCATAGCCGGGGTGTTCTCTGTTGTACCGGTGCTATTTGTATCTGTTGTGTTTGCGAAACCATGTATACGGTATGATCACGGAGATTTATGTACATCTTATCCGATAACAACTTTCTGTTTTGGCTTACCCGTTTGTCAATCAAGCGATAGCAGCATGATTCGTGACCTGGATCTGGCAACCAATCTTGGTTGGATGTTCGTTTTAGATGGAAGTATTGATCTTGGTCCATCGCTCTTCTTCAGCTCTTTCAGGAATGGCGGCTGGCACAGTCAGATCGGAGTTAAAGCAAATCTCCGCTACAACCTGAATGATGAATTCAATCTGAACTTTTCTCCAGGTTTGATTTTATGCGACAGTCCATTCCCTGACAAATTCGCCGGTTACACTGCTGAATTTACTGTTGACTGGAAAGACTGGGTAGGTCTGTCAACAAGGTATGATATTGTGGATTCTTTCCAGTCAGGTAATGATCAGGTACTGCATGTAGGTCTCTGTTTCGGATCGTATGCGGGTATGGGGCTTACTGCTGCCGGAGCCATAAGCGGTGGTATTGCTTACATGGAAAACCATATGGATTGACCCACAGGTCAATCCACCCAATCGGATCAGATCTTTATTTCTTCTTCTTTTTCCCATTCATTTTTTTCCAGGAATCTCTTAGAGTGATGGTTTGATTGAATACCATTCTATCAGGGGTTGAATCCGGATCTATGCTGAAATAGCCCTTCCGTTCAAACTGGCAGATGTAACCGATCTTATTGTTTTTCATGTGGTCCTCAACCATGCAGTTTGTAACTACACTGAGAGAATCCGGGTTCAGGTGAGATGTGAAATCTATTCCCTCCTCCTTCTCCATAGGGTTCTCTTTATTGAACAGTCGGTCATAAAGCCTTACTTCAACCGGAAAACTGTGGGCAGCAGAGACCCAGTGCAGTGTTCCTTTGACTCTTCTTCCGTCAGGAGCGTTTCCCCCTTTTGTGTCAGGGTCATAAGTGCATCTTATCTCTGTGATGTTGCCGTCTTCATCTTTAACCACTCCGGTACAGGTGACCAGATAAGCGTAGCGCAGTCTGACTTCACGGCCTGGCCCCATCCGGAAGAACTTTCTCGGGGGATCCTCCATGAAGTCGTCCCTCTCTATGTAAAGTTCTCTGGTAAACGGCGTAGCTCGGGTACCGGCAGATTCATCTTCCGGGTTTATCACATAGTCAAAATGTTCAGTTCTCTCTTCCGGATAATTTTCGATAACAAGCTTTACAGGATTCAGGACTGACATAACTCTCGGCGCAGTTTTGTTCAGCTCTTCCCGGATGCTGAATTCAAGCAGGGCAATGTCTACGGTGCTGTTACGCTTGGCAAGACCGATAATTGAACAGAAGTTTCTGATCGCAGCAGCAGGAACACCCCTGCGGCGTAAACCACTGATGGTGGGCATCCGCGGGTCATCCCACCCGTTAACAAAACCTTCCTCAACCAGTTTTCTTAGAAAACGCTTGCTCAGTACAGTGTAACTTAGATTCAGTCTGGCGAATTCGATCTGCCTGGACCGGAAAATATCCAGTTCCTCCAGATACCAGTTATACAGTGGGCGATTCACTTCGAACTCCAGAGTACAGATGCTGTGAGTAATTCCCTCGGTGGAATCTTCAAGGCAGTGGGCAAAGTCGTACATGGGGTAGATACACCATTTGCTGCCTGTTCTGTGATGATCTTTATGAAGTATCCTGTACATGTGAGGATCTCTTAAACACATGGTAGGGCTTGTCATATCTATCTTTGCCCGTAGTGTTCTGCTGCCTTCAGCAAACTCACCGCTTTTCATTCTGCGAAAAAGATCCAAGTTCTCTTCAACTGATCTGCTTCTGAAAGGGCTGTTTCTTCCCGGTTTTGTCAGAGTGCCTCTGTAGGCTCTTGTGTCCTCCGGTGAAAGATCGCAAACATAGGCCAGACCCATGCTGATCAGTTGTTCTGCCAGCATGTACATCCGGTCAAAATAATCTGAAGCAAAGTGAAGACTGTCCCATTTGAATCCAAGCCACCTCACATCATCTTTGATGGCATCCACATACTCTATGTCTTCCTTCACAGGGTTTGTGTCATCAAATCTGAGGTTGCATCTGCCGGCAAACTCTGTTGCGATGCCGAAATTTGTGCAGATGGACTTTGCATGCCCGATGTGCAGGTATCCATTTGGCTCCGGTGGAAATCTTGTTACGATCTCATTGTGTTTTTCAGAGGCAAGATCCGCATCTATAATTTCCCTTATAAAATCTCTTGAAATATTTGTTTCTTCCATTTTCGTTCTCCCTTGAATGATGTAATGCCAATCATAATTGAAATTTGTCATCCATGACTCGCTGAACCATATCAAGGAAGGTGATCCAGGTTCCTCTGAACATATGGAGCGGGCGGGAATCAAGGGTGCGGAGCTCCAGTGTCATACCCTTTGTATTAAGTCTGACATCGGTAAATATCGTTGTGAAGTGAACAAGAAATTCTTCAAATGCAGGATGGGGTTCGATATTTCCAAAGGGAATTCCGTTGTTCAATTCCAGAGCGAGCAAGGCGAAAGAGATCAGTTTCTCGAAGAGGATCTCTGAAGTAAGGATATCCTCGGATCTTGTGCAGCGGAGCCCGCAGCGGGACGGATCTGTTTTGCTCCAGATATCTCTGCGCTCTTCCCCCATTGCAAAACCGTCTTCACGGGAAAGGGTGCACATGAAGGCCCACATCAGCAGAATCTCGTCAAAGTTCATTATGGAAACATGAAGGTGTATCGCTGCGGTCCCCTTCATCATTTCCCTGCCACGGTCACTGGTTCTACCCAGAAGGGTGTGCAGATCATGGTAACGCTTTGCCTCCAGCAGCATTGGAGCACTGCCTCTGCCTGGAATGAAAGGAACTGGATGGTAGTTGACAGATGTTTTATCGCTGATGCCCTTTACGGTTAGGTCAATTATCTTCAGAAGAGAATCAAAGACATCAATCTCATCTGCTGCCATGGGTGGGCTGCTGAATTCAATCTGACCACCTGGCTCAAAGGTTATGTACATTCCCTGATCGCATATTATCTGTCCGTTATTTTTGTAGAAACCCAGTGATGGAAGAGCGTTTCTTACCCTTTTCAGATTTTCCCTGGAAAGGGGTTTATCCGCAATCAGTTCATATTCAAAACCGAATTCCCTGTGATCTCTTTCGGAAATTCTTTTTTCAACCAGATCCTTGAATTTATCGTAATATCTCAAAATGAGCCTTCCATGAATTCCCTGTACCAGAGAGAAAAAACAACTATAGAGAAAATACGGTCGCCGGCAGAGATCATGGTTTCTGGTCCCACCCCACTACCTGTAACTTCCGTTGCGTATTTTCTTACAAGATCGCCGTCAAGTATTCCCTGCCTGTGAATCTCATTACCCAGGAGGATGTCCTGTATTGATTCCGGCAGGACGGAGGTTCGGGAGAACCAGTCGGCAATGGGCATAGTAAATGGTTTTTTGGGTCGATCAGCAACAGATCGAGGTAGCACACCGAACCGATTGAATGATTCCCGGCAGATGTATTTTTCCTGCCCGGCTTTAAGATTTACTCTTAGCTTCACAGGTAACGATGCAGAGAACTCTGCCAGTCTGTAATCAAGGAAGGGGGTTCTTGTTTCAAGGCTGTGTCTCATGCTGAGCTTGTCCAGTCTGAGATTCACATAATTGGGAAGTCTTGACTTTACCTCAATAGCCTGCATTGCTGAGATGGGATGTGTGTCTGCATTAAGTGATGAGGGAATAATGGCTGACATATCCAGTTCCGGTTTTCGAGGTAAACCAAGTAGAGGGACCAGTTCACTGGGATTGAAAAGCATTTCACTTGCTATGTGTCTCTTGAGATGGTCCTCGTCAGACCTGCCAAGACGAAGAGAGAGTTCGGGACACATTGCAAGCAGTCGACGTTTTTCTTCAACTGAAGCAGTGGGGTACTCCAGTGCTGCTGCTTCCACAAGAAACTTCCTGTAGCCGGCAAAGATCTCATCAGCGCCCTCACCGGACAGCACAACTTTCAGTCTTTTCGATGCAAGGGAACAAACCTGATCAGTGGGCAGCATGGTACCTAGAGATATGGGTTCTTCAATAGACCTGATGATTCCCGGCAGAGAAGAGAGCTGATCCATGACACAGTGTTGTCTGATAGATTCCGCCTGGCTGAATCTGCTGCCCATCAGGCCAAGAAATTCATCAACATCAGCCGTTTCGTCATATCTGTCTTCACCGAAGCCAATGGTGAACAGTTTTATTGAAGGCTTGTGTATTGCAGCTATGCTTGCCACTGCTGACGAGTCTATCCCTCCGGAGATGAAACTGCCAACCTCAACATCGCTTCGGAGTCGTATACGAACAGCATCTGTGAACAGCCTGTTGAATTCCTCTGATGCTTCAGAGAGAGAAACATCCCGGCTAAAAGAAGGGAAGCTCCATTCCCAGTACTGTTTTACTTCAAATTCGCCATTTTTCGTGTTCAGCTTCAGTATTGAGGCAGGAGGTAATTTGAAAATACCCTTGAACAGGGTTTTCTCACCTGGTATGTATCTGTAGGTGAAGAACGCAGGCAGAAGAGAATTCTCCATCTCGCAGCGAACCCCTGGAATTCCAAGAAGAGGCTTTATCTCGCTGGCAAAGAAAAACCCACGGGATGTTTCAGTGTAGTAAACAGGTTTGATCCCGAATCTGTCTCTGAAAAGAAACAAAGCATTTTTCTCCGGATCATGAATTACTCCTGCGAACATGCCGTTCAGGCTGTTGGGGAAATTCTCACCCAGATGTCTGTAAGCGTTCAGAGCCACTTCCATGTCTCCTGCAGTTTCATAATGATCGTACGGAAGCTCTTTTCTCAATTCAATGTAATTGTAGATCTGGCCATTACAGGCGATGGCAACACCATCTTCTTTTGAAACAATGGGCTGCATTCCAGTTGCCAGATCAAGAATTGAAAGTCGAACAAAGCTGATCCCCACATTTCCCCGGAGAAGAACAGCAGAATCATCAGGACCTCTGTGGCTCTGGGTTTTTCCCATTCTGCGCAGAATTGAAGTACCTTCTTCTGTTCCAGTAGACAATGAGAAAAATCCGCTGAATCCACACATCATATCCTCCCCTGTATACCGGAAAATAACGAATTAGGAAAATATTTCCAATAATCCTTGTAGGAAATTCAGATGTGTTGAGGAGAGATCATGGACTTCAAGAGTTTTTCAGAGGATTCTTCTGTATTTACGCAAAGGCTGAG
>JAGLQD010000152.1 GCA_023136985.1 Candidatus Sabulitectum sp.
GATGCTATTTCCCCAGACAGGAATGTCAAATAACTCATGCAAGATCCAACAGACCCAGAAATCCTTTTCTAAAGAAATTGCTGGCAGATTCAGATGTTCTTCTGCTTGCTCACAGATCAGGCGACGACGCTCAGAAGGTTGTTGAAGAAATCCTTCCATCAATCTATGCCTTCCTGTGCTATTGACATAATTACTTCTGCTATCCAGACCGGAGAGTAACTGCTGTCTTTCATAAGCTGTACCTTTTCATCTGAATTGAGGTGTTGTTTCAGTATTGCCACTGTGTTCTCATCTACATTGTGTTTGCCCAGCCAGCGCAAAGCTTGTATTACGGTTCCGCTTAGCCTGCCTGCTGTTTTCATGTTTTTTGGCGTTGTTCTTCTCAGGATGATGTGCCTTTTCCCAACTGTCAGTTCGTGTGGATGTCCGTCCGTAAGGAAAACCATCCTCATTGGGACTTGATCACTTAGTCCCAGCAGGTTGGCTGCATATGCGCCAGAAGGTTGTAAGCGAACTGTGAATCGAACCTCAAGAGCAGCAATGATTTTATCCACTTGAGGAGCTAACACTCCAAGCTCGGAGTCTTTTCGTGGAAAGTCGTATAAACCTCGGGCAATCTGTCTGATTGTTCCTTTTTGTTTGTGTCTTTTTAGCGCAGTAGCCACGGCAGTTCTACTTCCCAAATCTTTGAAATGTGCTGGAGTAAATACCCAACCTCTACCATGTCCTGCTATCCTATTAAATACTTTACTACCAACTGAATGACTCAAGAGAAAACCTCCAATTATGTCACAAATAGTAGTTAGTATTTGTGGCATTGTCAAGTCTATCGGTTTTCGAAGAACTTTGCGGATATCGATAGTAGCTACAGAAGTTTTTGCTTAATGAGTTATGGGTGACAGTAGGATCTCTTTTGATAAAGTTCCAAAAGCATCCACTATGGGGTGCCGAACACTAACCAATCACTGAGTATCCAGAAAAGCTTATGTCATCCAAGAACATGCATGTTAAGTGAGCATTCGCCTTCATCATTTGCTGCTAAGTACCTGGCTTCAGTCAACTTCTTTAGGTCTCGTCTTGCAGTTTGGGTGCTTACTCTAAGGTATAACGCAGAAAATAGAGGTTTTGTGTTTAAGTCCTTCAAAGTGAAAACAGTCGGGCTGTCAAGGAGAATCGACAATAGCCCGTATTGCCGACTTGTTAGCTTCTTCTTCTTTCTCAGATTAGAGTAGAAATCTTTTAGAGCTAAAATTCTAATGAATCTGATAATTGAGCTTTTTATCCCAGTTAAGCCTGAAATCGCACCTGTGAGAGAGAACGCTAGAAAGGGTGTAGGATCCCTCTTGAGCTTAATTGATTGCGAGAATGCAATATAGTATTCGTCAACATGCTTGTAGTAGTAATTGCTTAACTCGCGGGGGACATACTTAACATTTGATGTCTCCAGAATAACTGTCTCGAGCAACCTGGCAGTTCTTCCATTACCATCCCAGAAAGGATGGATAATGCAGAAGTAGTAATGAGCAAGGGCTGCTCTCACAAAAGGATTAAGATCCACCACGTCATCGCAGTTGATCCACTCAATAAATATTTCCATCAGGTTCCGAATGTCTTCAATTATCTTAGGTGGGGTATAGACCCCTCCGTGTGCCTTATCACCCACACGGACAAGACCATCTCGATATTCCCCAGGTTTATTGTGCTCGTGAGGAATGTCGTGAGTCACAAGCTTATGCAGTGTGCATATGAGATCTTCAGTTAATTGAAATGAAGCTGAAGAAGGCTTAATCCTTGACAGGAGATCGTAAGCTTCAATCAGATTAAGTATCTCTTGTTTGTCTTTCTTTGAATAACCGTCAACATCCTCCCCTTCTGCGATTAGTTTAACATCTTCTTCTGGTATAGGATTTCCTTCTATCGCTGCTGTTGCGGAAATAGAGCTATACATAATCTCAGGCTCTATTGACGAAGCAAGTTCGGGCAAAATAGGAAGATCGCAAATAGTTTCATTCAGTATTGTAGCTCTTAGCAGTGAAGGGGCTAATTCCAAAGAGTTGAATTCATGGCAGAAACAGAACTTACCGGATTTGTAGGTTAAGAACTCTCTCATTGCTTCCTCCAATAGTGTCACAGATAATGTAACAGAAAGTGTAACATCTATAATATAAGCAGAAATGAAGATAGAGAAAAGAAGCAATGAGAATTGTAACGGAAAATGTAACGAAAAATGTAACAAGAAATGTGACTATTGTGAATGAAGACGCTTCAAGGACTGAATTCAGTTAGAAAAATCAGTAGTCAAATCTGTAACTAGAAATGTAACATCTAAAGCAATAGTATACAAAAAGATAAGAAAATACTATTACGATAAATGTAACGGAAAATTATTCAAGCGATTTGTGTCTTCTATGGTTTCTGATGTAAGTTCCGAAAGCATCCACTTCCAAGTAACAAAATCTTAACATGTTGCCTTGTTGAGAGATGCTTTTTCTTATTTTAAGCCAAATCAACTTCCAAGTAGCTTCAGTTACTTTTAGATGTGAGCTAGCGAAGCGGGCTGGGACGCTACGGGGTGCCGGAACTGACATTTGCCTGTAGCAGTATGTAGTGTTCGAAATCAGTAACCGCTATAAAGACTGAGATCTTGTAATCTTATCACTGTTATCTGGTATTAGTAGTCTTGCAATATCGATTCGTATGTGTATATATAGTATGTAAAAAATATGAACTATGCATTGACTTTTCTTTACGGAGAACATAGTATCTAATTGATGCGGCTTTTAGTGGCAGATAATTGGTTCGATAGGAATTTGATAGGAGATATCTGATGTATAAGTTTTTTGCTGTTACCAGTATGCTTTTTCTACTTGCAGGCATTGCCGGTGCAGATATGACTCAGTCAGCCTGGTACAATGGTGGAGGAGTTCCGGGTCCCGTTTTCAACTGGTATTTTGCTAATTTCTATCAGTCATCCGACCTATGCTTCTGGAGTTCGAGTTGGAGTAGTAGTAGTGGTCATATCAAGCTTCGTCTATCGCTCGCAGAGAGCACCCAGATCGATGTATCAGATGACGATCCCATTTCGGTATTTTCTTCTGATATCGATGGCGACGGAGATGAGGATGTTATAGCTCTCTTTGGTTACATGGGCGGAACTCAACAAGTACTCTGGTGGGAGAATCTCGATGGGGCGGGTTCCTCGTGGAGCGAGCACATTATCGATGTGGGCTTTTCTTCTGGACAAAATGTAGTTTCTTCAGACATCGACGGCAACGGTACTATGGATGTGGTTGCCGCCAACCGCGATGAAAACATATGCTGGTGGTCTAATACAGATGGTACTGGAACCCTATGGGAGGAACACCTCGCCTGCGAGAAAGCTGACTGGGTCGAGTGTGCTGATATGGACGGGGATGGTGACACCGATTTTGCTCTGGCTTCATGGTGGTTCGACACTGTCCTCTGGTGTGAGAACATTGATGGAATCGGGGAAACCTGGTTGGACCATGAAATCGCCGATAACATAATGGGTGCCATATGCGGGAATCCATGCGACATAAACTCTGATGGCTACCTTGATTTCATCGGACTGGCATGTAACAGCAGTAAATTGTACTGGTGGGAGAACGAGGACGGTACAGGAACAACATGGACAGAGCATGTTATCAGTACTTCTGTGGTGCAGCCACAGGCTATGCATGCAGGGGATATGGATGGTGACGGCGATTTCGATGTTGCTGTAGTTTCTGGAGACGGTGACGATGTGGTCTGGTTCAGGAACGAGGATGGACTTGGTGGTGTATGGACGGAAGTGCTCGTTACTCACGTACCGTATACTGCGTCTAAATTTCTGTTTGATGTTCATACCTCTGATCTCGACGCGGATGGTGACCTGGACATCTGTTCACTGGTTCACTGTACCGGTGGATGGATTTTCTGGTGCGAAAACCTGGATGGGATAGGAGAGAGTTGGGCTGTACACACATTCGCACCCGCTATCAATTCTGCTTGGTCAGTTCATCCATCCGATATCAATGGAGACGGAAAGAATGATCTGGTTACTTGCTTGCTAGTTAATGGACAGATCGAATGGTGGGATCTGAATGAGGACGGTTATTCACCTGACGGGTACCTCGAATCCAGCATTCTTGACACTGATGTAATCTCTCCCGACTATCAGACCCTCACCTGGGAATCCGAGGTTCCTCCAGAAACGACACTCAACTTACAGATAAGAGCTTCAGATGACTACAATGACATGGGTGACTGGTCTGAACCCCTCTATACCTCCCCTGTACAGGTGGATGAAGTAGTAGGAAACGGTGAGAAGTACTTCCAGTACAGAGTCAATATGGAAACGACGGATCCTCTAGCCACTCCGTGGTTTGCATGGCTAGAGCTGACCTGGAACGAACTGGGGATAGAAGAAGGTGGCCTGGAGGACATGGGAATACTTTCGGTATCCTCAAACCCACTTTTGGGACTTGCCTCGGTGGCATTAACCTGTGATTACCCGATGAACATGGAGTTTTCTGTATATGATCTCTCGGGAAGAAGAGTTTTTAACGTTCCGGGAAAACGGTACGAAGCTGGGGTCAGCACTGTTGATATTCTGAACATCCCTCCGGGTATCTACATTTGCACACTGAATGGTGAGGATTTCCACGAGAACTTCAGGTTTGTCTTGACTGAATAGGTGTTAGTTCCCCATTTAGTATGGACTCTTTCTTAACAGGGCTTCCCAATATGATTCTTTGAGGAAACGATGCAGTTCGAAGGCTGGGCTCTTGGAACGGCCAAGTTCTAAGAGTATCTACTGCAGGTTACCAAAGCAAATAGGTAGTGCTTATTCTACACATGGTTCGATAAGTGTCCATGGGGTACCAGAATTACATTTACGAACCAGCTAAACACACTACGAAAATGAAGTCTGACCAATTGTTCTACTTCTCAATGGCATCTCTTTCCACTGGCAACGGACCTGCTAATTGGCTGAAGTAGTGCCCCTGAATCACGCTACATCGGCTTTCCCTAGCTCAGCAAGGTTCTTGGTCCATGTGAGAAATCCGTTCCAACTTGAAAACATCAGGGGTGCCAAACCGAATTCTGGAACTTCTTACAGAATACTCCAAATGCATTCGCTACAGGTACCGGAGCACATTCGCATACTGCAGCTGAGAAATCCCATTCAGCAACAGCGTTGCATAATGCAACAGTTTGCATTATGTATGCAACAGAAGGAGGTGCAGCATGACTACTGCAGTCAGAGTATCAGAGAATCTTGTCCGGGAGGCAAAGCTTGTAAGCAGAGTGGAAAACAGATCAATAACTGGGCAGATTGAGTATTGGGCTAAAATAGGCAAGTGTGCTGAAGAAAATCCTGATCTTACCTACAGGTTAATAAAGGAAATCCTTATTGGTATCGAAGAATTGAATCAGGGTGAATGCACTGAGTATAAGTTCGGATAGCACCCTATGAAAATTCTTCAATCCAGATTATTCGCAAGAAGTGTTCGGAAATTTCATAGACATGAAAAGAAAGCATTGGACGACGAGATCAGGAAAATCATTGGTAATCCTGAAAGTGGTCAGGGAAAACGGGGAGAGCTGAAGGGTGTATTTGTTCATAAATTCAAGATATATACAACACTATACCTTCTCTCTTACAAGTTGAATGACCCCAAAACACTCGAACTGATAATGATCGGACCACACGAGAACTTCTACAGGGATCTGGAAAACTATATCAGAGGGTAATCAGTTTATCCATTATTCATTTTTTGCTACTATGTCTGATCCTGGTGATTCGAATAGAATTATTGAGGAACCCGATGAAGATCACGATGCTTAATTGTGCAGCCAGCTCTCTGTTCTACACTGGAAGAGAAGCATTCGCAGCTGAAACATTACCTGAGCATTCTCTGGAGTACCGGGTCGCTGAAATCACCTTTGAAGAGAAAGAAATCAATTTTCGCAGCTTTTGCAGCAGGCTGATCACTGGTGATGCTGTCTCCAATGAAAAGGGTTTCCTCTGTGGAGACATTCAGCTGTTTCAATGCAATCAGTAGAATTGCTGGATCCGGTTTTGCTATGCCAATGTCTCTGCTGTAGAATCTGTGTTTAAAGAATTCGGATAGCCCGGCAGTCTCAAGTCTCGGGTCCTGAACCTCTCCCGGGCTGTTGGATACAATGGCAAGCTTAACTTTTCCCTGAAGCTTCTTCAGAATTCCCATCGCACCAGGCAGAGGTATTCCTTTGAGGGAGAGCTTTTCAAAGTAGTTCTTCAGGAATGTTTCCGGGTTTTGTTGCACTTCTGCTCTGCGGAAAGCTGCTTTCATTTCCTGTGAATCCGGAGAGGGAATTCCTATAGTTTCATAGCCTTGAACCTCTGGAGAATTTACAAGATCGAACAGCTTCTTGTCATGGTTCACTGCTGTGTACTGCTCTTTTTCGTAGTCCAGCAGGGTTCCATCCAGGTCAAACAGTATGGCTTTGTATTTCATGTCAGTTGAACAGGTCTACCACATCGTCAGTTGCAACTTCAGGAATGGTTACTTTCATCAGAGGCTCCATTTGCATTGCCTGTTTGATTGCCCAGATAGCACCGTCGTTTCTTGCCCAGCTTCTTCGGGCGAGACCGTTGCCAACATCCCATGAAAGCATGGATTTTGCCCTGCGGTCAGTAGCAGCAGAGCCGTCAAGGAGCATGCCGAAACCACCGTTGATAACCTCACCCCAGCCTACACCTCCACCGTTGTGAAGGCTCACCCATGTTGCTCCCCGGAAAGAGTCTCCAATGACATTCTGAACGGCCATGTCTGCTGTGAACATTGAGCCGTCGCTGATGTTTGCTGTTTCTCTGTAGGGGCTGTCTGTACCGGAAACATCGTGATGATCACGACCGAGAACTATTGGGGCTGTAATTACACCATCTGCCACTGCTCTGTTGAATGCCAGAGCAAGTTTGATCCTTCCAGACCAGTCAGTGTAAAGAATTCTGGCCTGAGAACCAACAACCATTCTGTTTTCTTCAGCATGTCTGATCCAGCGGAGGTTGTCCAGAAGCTGCTGTCTGTTTTCATCCGGTGCCTCTTTGGCCATTTCTTCAAGGACAAAAGCAGCGATCCTGTCGGTTTTTCTAAGATCATCAGGATCACCTGATGTGCACACCCAGCGGAAAGGTCCGAAACCGTAGTCGAAGCATATTGGACCCATGATGTCTTCCACATAGGATGAGTAGGAAAAGGAACCGTCTTCTTTAAGAATTCCTTCAGCACCGGCTCTTGAAGCCTCCAGAAGGAAAGCGTTACCGTAGTCCCAGAAGTACATACCCCTTGAAGATAGTGTGTTAATTGCCCTAACCTGTCGTCTGAGAGATTCCCTGACAGCCTCTTTGAAAGCATCAGGGTCATCAACCATCATAAAGTTGCTTTCCTCCAGGGTGAGGTTTACAGGGTAATAGCCTCCCATCCACGGGTTGTGGAGGCTTGTCTGGTCACTGCCCAGATCGATGTGAATGTTTTCCTCTGCAAGTTTTTCCCAGAGATCTACGATGTTTCCCTGGTACCCGAGGGACAGGGGTTTTGCTTCCTGTCGTGCTTTCTTTATCCGGGCTATCACCTTGTTAAGGTCTTCTTCAACTTCCTGCAGCCAGCCCTGATCATATCGCATACGGATTGCTTTGGGGTTTATCTCGGCGATAACGCAGATGGCACCTGCAATTACAGCCGCCTTTGCCTGAGCCCCGCTCATTCCGCCAAGACCACTGGTGACATAAACCTTGCCTGCAAGGCCATCATCACCTGTTCCAAGATATTTTCTTCCTGCGTTGAGAAGGGTGATGGTTGTTCCATGAACGATGCCCTGAGGGCCGATGTACATAAAACTGCCTGCGGTCATCTGACCGTATGAACTAACTCCCAGCGCAGCCATCTTCGAGTAATCTTCCTGTGAGCTGTAGTTCGGGATGACCATTCCATTTGTCACAACAAGCCTTGGAGCGTCGGGATGGGATGGGAACAGTCCAAGGGGATGGCCGGAATAGAGCACAAGCGTCTGATGCTCGGTCATCTCTGAGAGATACTTCATTGTGATAAGATACTGGGCCCAGTTCTGAAAAACTGCACCGTTTCCCCCGTAGGTGATCAATTCCTCCGGATGCTGTGCAACGGCATTGTCCAGATTGTTCTGGATCATCAGCATGATAGCTGCAGCCTGGGGAGTTTCCGCCGGGTAATCGCCTATTGGTCTTGCCCGCATATCGTATGCGGGTCGGAAGCGATACATATAGATCCGCCCCATTTTTATCAGCTCTTCAGCGAATTCAGGCGCAAGGGTTTCATGCCACTCTTTCGGGAAATACCTGAGTGCATTCTTCAGAGCCAGTTTTTTCTCTGCTGTTGAAAGTACGTCCGGTCTTGCCGGGGCTCTGTTCACATCTTCCAGCGATGGGGGCATCTGGGGGATCTGAGACGGGATTCCCAGTCGAATCTGTTCCTTAAATGTAGTCATTGGAGCCTCCGTTGTAAAAAAAATGTTGTTCTTGATAGAGTAAAGATACAAAATATATTTCAGGATGTCTCTGTTTTTTTCTTTATGCCATCTGGGTTCCTGAACCCGTTGCCCTTATATATATACAGTCGTCTAGTTTTTCCCATTTGTTTTTTTGTTTTTAAGCGGAGGTGTGATTTGAAGTTTCTTTTTCTGCTGCTTGCAGTTCCAGCGATCATGCTGGGCAGTGAGATCTATTCCCTTATGAATTTTCAACCTGCTGGTGATGAGCAGGCTGTATTGTTCAACAGACTCGGGTTTGAAGTCGTTCAGACATACAGAGACGGTTCAGTTGATTTTGTAGCTAACTCTTATGAAAGAAGCCTTCTGCATGAGTATGGACTGTTTGCTACAACAAGAATAGCCGATATGGAGGGTTTCTACCGGGCTCGCAACGGCAGCAGCCGTTCAATGGGTGGTTTTTACACCTGGGACGAAGCAACTGCCTGGATAGATTCTCTTGTTGCTGCTAACCCTTCAATAACCAGTGTTCAATCCATTGGCGATACTTATGAAGGAAGACCGCAGAGAGTAGTTAAGATATCTGTGAATAATGCATTCAACGACGACGATCCTTCAATGGCCAACGCATGGTATGACGGGCTGATACACGCCCGCGAAGGCGCTGCCATGAGGAATGTCCGATACTGGATGATGTGGTTGTGTTCAAACTATCAGAGAAATGGTTACAGTGGATACCAGGCAACCTGGTTGCTGGAGAACAGGGAGATCTGGTGTCTTCCAGTCAACAATGTTGACGGCTGGGTTTACAACGAGACCACAAATCCTACTGGCAACGGGATGCACCGTAAGAACATGAACTGGACAGCAGGAGGGGATGGTATTGATCTGAACAGGAACTGGTCGGTGGACTGGGGTGGAGCTGGCTCCAGCGGTGATCCCGGTTCTCAGACATATCGCGGAACAGGTCCACTCTCAGAGCCGGAAAGTTCCAATATCGATACATTCTGGCAGAGCCATGTTCCAACTCAGATGCATTCCACACACACCTACGGCAATGTGTTGATTTATCCCTGGGGCTGGACAAGTGCTCCCACTACCAATGCTGCTGCCTACAGCACTCAGGGTGAGATGATGGTGCAGTGGGCCACCGGTGAAGAACACTACATTTCCTACTATTTCGGTCAATCCGCCGGGAATACCCGTGACCACGCTTACGGTCTTTACGGAGCCATGAGCTGGAATCACGAGACCGGTGCATCTTTTGCCGGTTTCTGGCCTTCTGCCACTGAAGTTGTAAAGCTTTCACGAAGGAATCTTCGAAGCTATCTGGTTACTGCATGTCTTGCCGGCTGCCCGTACGATCCCCATGAACCGGGAGTACCGGTAGTTGATAATATCGGTTCAGTATCAGTGCCTTTCACTATAAACTGGAATGACGCTGCTCACGCCGACAACTATGCTCTTCAGAAACTCAGCGGCTACCAGCTGCTGGTGGATGATCACGGCGACAGTGGTCCATTTGACAGGGTGAACTGGAT
>JAGLQD010000153.1 GCA_023136985.1 Candidatus Sabulitectum sp.
ATACTGGCGATCTCATCTTCCATCTGTATCCATTTTTTGCCGATAAGAGGCATCTCACGAGCAAGTATCTCGGCAACTTCAGTAGACGGTGTAATTGGATATCCGGCAAAGAAGTCTATTCCGGCAGCAAGGGCACCAAGAGCCACAGCTTCATTGCCCTGCACCAGTTTCGTCTCACCCCAGGGAACTCCGCTCATTTCTCACCACCATTCTTTTTTTTGCCCTCTTTAAGGTGATCTCCACTGACATACACAGCGAATTCAGGACACCTGCGGGCACACAGAGCACATTCGATACATTTTTCCGGATACACAACATGAGCCTTCTGATCTCTGCCCATTTCCAGCACCTGCTTGGGACAGAATGCTACACAGATTCCACAGCCCTTGCACCACTCGGGAAAGATATGAACGGCTGGTTTCTTCTTTGCTTTGGTCTCACAATGTTCTTCTTTTGTCTGCCCCTTCATGGGTTTTTCAGACATTGAACAATACCTCCAGATGATGCAAGAAAGGCAAGACCCCTGTGGGACCTGCCTTTCCATGCGATTATCGCGACATGCGAACTATTCTACTATTCAGTAAAAGGTTTCAGAACTTCAGCAAGATCTGGCTTACCGATCTCCTGAAGGTCGTATGTAACTTTCACTGTGGGCTTGTTGATCTTTACGATTCTGGAAAGATCCATGGGAGTTCCAATGATAACGGCATCACAATCGATGGCGTTGATGGTATCCTCGAGATCTTTGATCTGAGCGTCACCGTAACCCATTGCCGGAAGAATTACTGTTTCTTCCACACCAGGGTAGTACTTGTCAAAAGTGGCTTTGATAGTACCAACAGCATGAGGAACAGGATTGGCGAACTCAGCAGCACCGTACTTCTCTGCTGCTACGAAACCTGCACCGTACTCCATCTCACCGTGAGTGAGAGTTGGTCCGTCTTCAACAACAAGAACCTTTTTACCAAGAATAAGCTCAGGCTTGTCTACGGAAACAGGGCTGGCTCCGTCGATTATACGGGCTGTGGGGTTAACCGAACGGATGTTCTTTCTTACTTCCTCAACATCCTCCGGGTATGCGCTGTCGATCTTGTTGATAACAACAACATCTGCAAGCCTGAGGTTTGTCTGACCGGGGTAGTAGCTAAGCTCGTGGCCTGGTCTGTGAGGATCAACAACAGTGATGGTAAGGTCAGGAGCGTAGAAGGATGTATCGTTGTTTCCACCATCCCAGAGGATTACATCTGCTTCTTTCTCGGCCTCACGAAGAATTGCTTCGTAATCAACGCCTGAGTAGATAACATTGCCGTTGATGATGTGTGGCTCGTATTCTTCCATCTCTTCAATTGTGCATTCGTGCTTCTTAAGGTCTTCAATCGTGGCAAAGCGCTGAACCTTCTGCTTCACAAGATCACCGTAAGGCATCGGGTGACGAATGGAAACTACTTTCTTTCCAGCTTTTTTAAGTTCTTCAACAACACGGCGTGTTGTCTGACTCTTGCCACAACCTGTGCGAACAGCAGTGATAGCAATAACCGGCTTGGTGCTCTTCACCATTGTGCGCTCAGCACCGATCATTACAAAGTCAGCACCTGCTGTGTTAACACGGCTGGCCAGGGCCATAACTGTGCTGTCTGGAAGATCGCTGTAAGACATTACACAAAGCTCGATATTCTCACCATTGATGATGTTCTCGAGTTCGCTCTCGTCAAGGATCTTGATACCTTCAGGATAGAATTCTCCAGCAAGCTCTGCTGGATACTTTCTTCCATCGATATCAGGGATCTGTGTTGCTGTAAAAGCCACAACCTCGTAGCTGTCATCTGTGCGATACAGAGTGTTGAAATTGTGGAAATCGCGCCCTGCGGCGCCTAAGATAAGGGTTCTCTTTCTGCTCATATTGAGTCGTCCTTTCCGCAAGTGAAATAAGCTCTTGCGGAAGAGCAACAGCGAACCATTCGGTTCGGCCTCTTCCACTTTCTGTGGACACCAGATACCTCTCTGGTCGGCATCAAATCTCACGCTTTTGAAAGGATTTGTCAATAGTCAGTGTTTAGCGCCACCCTCAAGCATGGTGCAAAGGCCTGCCCCGGCAAGAAAACCGGTGAGTAATCGCATGATATTGGTACTTTCATACAAGCCGATAAATTGGAATGATCCATCAAGAGCCATGGGAAGCATAAGGAACAATCCCAGTACTATTGAACCTGGAAGTTTTCTGAAAAACATCAGCGAAGACGATAGAAGAATCCCGATCCAGAAGAATGTGCATCGGGCACAGAGACCCGGTGCCCAGTCAAATGATCTGTGGGGAAGTCGGTGGCAGGTTATCCCAAGAAGGGGCCTGAGAAAAGGCGGATTCACAAAGGCCCCGAAAACGAAAACAGCGCCAATTGTCACAAGTAAAACTGAGCCTGTTTTCCTAAGATCAACCATCAGACCATGTATTTTCATCCCAGTCGAAATGGCTTTTCACTGAAGCTTCTCCAAGAATCTCAAAAGCAGCATATTTTCCCATTTCAATAGAATGATCCATGTTGTTGTAGCGAAACAACCCCTGCCTTCCACAGGTAACACTGTCCGGGATCTTATCCAGAGCATCCAGAACCATCGATGTATTCCTGGCATAGGTAAGATCATATATGGGGTAGGCGTGCTCTCTGCGAGTAAGGTGAGCACCAACCACCATATGGGCAGAAAAAAGCCCAAGGTGTTCAGCTCCGGGAACTGTAGCTTTGAGCAGTTCGTCCCTGGACATGTTCCAGATCCTGTCATTTGTCTCACAACTGAATTCAAAAACAACCTGCGCAGGAACATCAGGGTCGAAATTCCTTGAAATGGAAAGCCTGTTAAACAAATAGCGATCTTCAGAGGTGTAGATCCAGTGATCGGCAGGAGTTACATCACTATCAAGCATTACGGTCAAGAACACCAGAGCTCTGAACTTCAGATCCAGCGCAGCGCGATGAACCTTCGCTGGAAGAATATCTCCCAGAAGCTTTGTGTACTCGTTGACTGGAATAGTGTTTATGATCTTTTCAGAGAAAATGTGACCATTCTCAAAATCGATACGCCACCCGTCCCCTGTTTTATGCAGGCCAGTTGGTTTTGTAGACAGCAGAATGCAACCACCCGACTCAGTGACCCTGGCAGCCAGCCCGTGACATATCTCGCCAATTCCACCTCTGGGGTAGTGAAATGTACTCACAAGACTTCTAACAGTTTCCTTTGAGGGAGCAATGGTCTCTTTTATCAGACCTGCCAGACTTGGTACCGTTATCCGCTGACTGGCCCAGTCGGCACTGAGTTGAGAAGGTTTAATGCCCCAGAGTTTTTCATTGTACGGAGCCAGATAGAGATCGTAAAGACCACGACCAAAACGGCTCAGCACCCAGCCTTCAAAACTTTCCTGTTCCCTTGGTGCAAAAAGCCCTCTGATGCTCTCCCAGAGAAAGCTGAACATCATACCGATCCCCTTGTGCAGCGGCATGGTAGACAACACATTGCTGAAAGCAAGAGGGTAGTCAAAATAACGGTCAAGAAGCCTGATCCTGCTTATTCTATTCAGCTCAAGAAGCTCAATTCCAGGTAATTCCTTTACGAAATCCAGAATATTCCCATTTGATGTGTGAAACCTGTGCGGTCCCAGGTCGTACTCAAAACCATCCATCTTCACAGTTGCAGCAAGGCCCCCGTAAGACGGATCCTTTTCCAGAACTGTTACCTCGTGTCCACGCCGGACTAACTCTTCAGCTGCACTGAGACCAGCCAGCCCGGCGCCAAGAACAGTAATTCTCAACAAACTACCTTTCTTCTTCGATCCAGATGATCCTTGTTCTGTTGTCTGGCTCAATTGGTGAAGAAGATGAAATATGATCAGTAACAGCCTGAAGCAGTGTTACCCCTGCAAAAGTCGCATCATGGTCAAGCATTATGCCGTACCCGACATTGCCCTGCGCCAGGTATCCTGTTGTTGCAAGAATGTAAACTGCATCCAGCTCAAGAGGCACGCCGTTGATCATGGGGTTTTCTATCTTGCTGCCATCTTCTACCGCCTGGTTGCGGTTGCATGTAAACCCGGATATTTCCATATCCCGCCTTCGGCCCTGCATTCCGGTTTCCAGTATCTCGAGAAGCTCAGAACCGGTTATTTCCAGCGTGTAAAGATCCTCTTCAAAGGGAATTGACGTGTATATGATCCTGGGAGTAATGGGTCCTCTTGGAATGGCAGCTCGAATACCGCCTCTGTTCAGAAGCCCGACATCAGCTTGTGTTGCTAAACAGATAGCGTCACTCATAAGCCGTCCAAGAGGGTGCTCAGCGCCTCCTCTTGGAATCTCTGTAACAGCTTCGCCAACCACTTCATCCATACCGGCTTCGGCTATTTCCCGGTAACCGTTGATAAGCTCAAGCTGTTCCTGATCCGGCCAGAACCTGTCATGAAGCAGACTGATGTATTCTTCTCCGTCAGGCAGATCGTACCCGACAATTGATCCAGTCTCTGTGTCCATGGCAATTCTGATGTGTCCAATACCTGTACCGTTTGCATATCCCTGAACTACGATGGTGTGAGTAAGGGGATTCACCCATGGCTGGCGAAGACCCACATGGGTATGACCGCTTACGATGAAATCAATTCCCTCCACCATGCATGTGAGTTCTGCGGTGTTGAAGGCAAAGTCTTTCGTGTACTCCTCACCGTTGTCCCATGCCTCATACACCCTTGCGGTGTATCTTTCCGGATCAGGCGGCTGTCCCAGATGTGAAACCAGAACTACAACTTCAGCGCCCTGTGCATACACCTCTTCCAGAGCAATTTCCACTGCTTCAAGCTCAGGAGTGATCAGATACCCCTCAAGCAGTTCCGGATCAACAAGACCGTATGTATCAGAAGTA
>JAGLQD010000154.1 GCA_023136985.1 Candidatus Sabulitectum sp.
CTTGAATATGTAAATAAGTCATTAGATATTGCGAAAAAGACAAATGATTATTCCGATATAGCACATTCTTACTTGTTGCTTGGTTTGATATATGAAAAGAAAGGTAATTATGAAGAATCTCTTTCTTTTCTTTTAAAGTCCAGGGATATAGTGGAAAAAATAGGTGAGCAACACAACATTATATATGCTTATTATGGCCTTAGCAATGTATACAAGAAATTAGAAGAATATGCAAAAGCTTTTGAATATTTGGAAAGAGGTGTAGAGATATCGAGGAATATTGGGGCAAAACATACCGAGATCGAGGGATATAAATCGTTAGCAGAGTTCTACGAGGGCAGGAGTAAACTAGAAAGTTCATTAAAATATTACAAAAAATATTGGAAATTGAAGAGTGAAATAAGCGGCAAAAAAGCTACTGATGAGATAGCACACCTGCAAGTAGCACACCAGGTTGAGAAAAAAGAGAGAATGGCCGAAATCCATCGCCTTAAAAATGTGGAATTAGTTAAAGAGATTCAAGAGCGAAAAGAAGCAGAGAGGCATCTACGTGAAAGTGAAGAGAAATTCCGCAGACTATCAATAGAAGACCCTCTAACCGGTTTGTTTAACAGAAGGTATTTCTTCGATAAAACCGAAAGAACATTAGAACGGTCGAAGAAGGATAGTAATGAAGTATTTGTTTCGATTATAGATATTGACCTCTTTAAGCATGTAAACGATAAGTACGGGCATCTCGCTGGAGATTTCGTTTTAAAAGAGCTTGGCGCCTTAATTAATGATAGTATTCGCCCATCTGATCTACTCGCGCGTTACGGAGGTGAAGAGTTCGTGTTATCATTAAGCGACTCATCACACAAGCAAGCTAACGAATTAATGGAAAGAGTTAGATTAGCTATTGAGTCCCATGATTTCTTTTTCGAAGATGAAACCATAAAAATTACTATAAGTGCTGGTATAGCTACTTTAAATGAATTAGAACACAGCGGAAAACCTCTCGACAAATTATTAAAAATTGCAGACAAAAGGTTATACCAGGCAAAGGAAAGCGGTAGAAACAAAATTGTGGGAAGTGAATGAGATAAACCCTCCTGTTCCCTATTGATCTTATTCATCACATTTGCGCAGTGTATAAGAACGATTACAGGTACAATTCAACCATTTCTGATCTAAGTCTATTTGTGTTCTCTTCGGATGTCTTAGCATGTGCAACCTGGTAGTTGATTTTCAGTACGTGTGTTTCCTCATCATTGATTACTCGATCTTTCATTCTTTGTTCGGAATCCAAGCTCTCATAAATAATTATCCTCACAGTTGACGATAGAGTACCCGCTGAGCAATTGTTGTTTACCCTTGACAAAACGAATGGTATGACAAATGGTATTACCGGAGGTGAGTTGCATGAGTACCGCAAAAATAGCTATCAGTATGAATGAGAAGCTGCTTCATCAACTTGATGATCTTGTTTCAAAAGCGGAATTTCCCAGTAGAAGCAGAGCCATACAAAATGCAGTTCGTGAAATGCTTAAGAAGAGGTACAGTAACCGTCTTGCACGGGAATGTGCGAAGCTGGATCCAGCAGAAGAGATTGCTATTGCTGAGGAAGGTATGAATAGTGAGATTGGATCATGGCCGGAATACTGAGAGGTGATATTCTCTGGGCTGATCTGAATCCTGCAATTGGGCATGAACAATCAAGGGAAAGACCTGTACTGGTTCTCAGCAATGATGTTTTCAATGATCGCTCTGGAACAGTGATCGCTGTTGCCCTTACCAGCATAGAACCCAGGGCTGGATTTCCTCTGACATATGAACTATCAGATACATCGCTCCCGAAGAGGTCATGGATCAAGATCAGCCAGATCAGGACTCTGTCTGTCCGGCGTATTGGCAAGAAAATCACAAGAATATCTCCCGAGGAACTTACTTCAATTCTTGTTGGTCTGAATGAGATTATCGGGGGCTAACAATTGCCATCCCGATTTTTTTGTTTTGTGTGGATCAACAGAGGTTCTGCGTCAGCAGTTACCAGAGCAATTGTCCGGATTATTTTTGGTTTCTGCACCAGTAACAGATCGCCTGCTCAACGCGTGCATAACCAGCACAGGTATAACTCAAGCCAGCATCATAACGCCTGTGACTGGTTAATGCGATGGTTCGCCGAATTATTGCCTTCATTATGGATTTCTGTACTAATCATGAAGATGAGAGCAGTTCTCGTTATGAATAACAAGTATACCTCAAGAAATTCTGAAATGAAGTTACTAGAATTAAGCTAATTTTTCCTCGTCTTTCTTGACTCATATCTACTCTGCTCTAAGTCGTGATTTCCATGACAAGGGATTCTTGTTAAGATGCATTACGGCAACGACTAAAATACTCTCATTCCTGACTTGATATACCACACCATAAGGGAACCGGTTAGTTCTGCAACGTCGTGTTCGCTTCGATAAAGGAGTCCATGCATTTGGATATTCAATGATCCGGCCAACGACTCTCCTGACCTCGGCGGCAAACTCAAATCCTAAACCTTCACTCTGACTGTTATAGTAGAATATCGCTTGGCCAAGTTCGGCCTCAGCCACTTCAAGAAATACGACATTCATGATTTTCGTGGATGATCAATCCTATCGAATACCTTCTTTGCAGAGGAGGCATTGATCTCGCCAACATTATAGGCGTTTATACGATCCTCAGCCTCTCTTGCCCACAAGGCATCAATTTTCTCGCGGTCAGGAAAATTGAAACTGGCAAGGATTTCTTCAACTAACTCAGCGCGCTCTACCGGAGACAAATCTAATGCCTCACGTAAAACCTGCTGCGACTCGACTGTCATAAAATCACCTCAATTCTTCAGCCTTAAACTAATTGAATTATACTACAGAATCATCTTTACACAATATCATTTACAACGAATGTGCGCATAACCTGTTCTGACCGAATTTATTCCGGAGTTAAGCTCTCATAAACAATCACCTTTTTCACTGATGATTTGTCAATTACTACGGAATTTGTAAGGCTTACCCGCTGGCATAGCGGCGAACGCCTCAAATCAGTAGACAGTGCAATCTTGTTTATTGATAAAGAAGCTCGCTGTGCTACTGCATTTGATTGTTATAAGCTAATATTTACCTTCAATTGATCTAAGTCTATACCTATGCTTTTTATTCTTTCTTTAAATTGTGTCATGTTACCCGGTGTAGTAATTCTTTCAAACAAGGATAACATTGCTTTACGTTTTTTACCTTGAATACCGAATTTATTTTTACTTATTTCTGCAAGTTGCTTGGAAAGAAAATGAGAGTACACATAATTCTTTGTGTAGGCTGGTCGATAGACGGAAAATGGTGACCAGATAGCTTTATCAGAAGAGACACCCATGATTTTCTTATTTAAGTTTGACCAGATTTTTTCGAAGGATTCACCGGGACACTTAAAGATTTCGAATTCAAATGTTGTATCTCGGATCATTGTTCTTACACGGTAAGAATCAACAAGTTTCTTCATTTCTAGGTAATTGTTGATTTCCTTCTCAGTCATCGAGGTATATTCTGAAAGCCATTCAGAATCAGTAAGCATGTTGGCAAAGAAATCAGCCATTGTCTCCATACAAATTCCATTATCTCTGAGGAGGGCTGATTGTGGTTGCAGGGAGTAATGAAGAGCATGTCCGAATTCATGAAAAGCAACATAATGACCAAAGTAGCCCGCTTCGGAACCTAGAGTTAGACGGATATCATTTGATCCAAGAACAAAACAGGTGCCTGCATTGGGAGAATCGATAACTTCAATTGAAACTGGCAGTTCGTCTAAGTTGATGGCCAATGAATTAAGGGTTTTCTTTAAATCTGAAATTTTACTTTTCCTTGTGAATTGCCTGTCTGCTTCCTTAAGAAGTTTAGCATTAACCAGTTGAAAATCGAACATCTCAATCCTGTTAGTTCCGATCTCTTGACGACTGAATTCAAGCAGGTTTTTATATGATTCTTCTGTAGCAATAAGAGCATTTTCAATATCATTTTCGAGCTGATTCGAATTTATGTCATCCTGAGAAAGGCAAAAATCAAAATAGTTAGAGTAACCAATTTTCGCGGAGGCTTCGTTCGCCAACTGAATCAAATCATGACTTTCCCTTTCTATACTTTGGAGAAGAGGTTGCAGAGAGAAGTAGGCATCATATCTTTTCTTTCTATCTTTACATTGAGAAAGAATCTCTCTTCTTTTGGAATATCCTTGCTGCTTGTCATCAATGGATGGTACAAATGCATTTTCTGCTTGAAGAATCTTTGATTTGGCCATAACTAACGGAAGTGATTTCTCTACTTCCTCTTGTTTGAGAAGCTTAAGGAGTAAACTAGCTTTTCTTTGAGTCTCGGAAGTAATTGATGAAATGTTACCAGTTTTGGCAAGTATTTGTTCAGTTTTTTCCACAATACTAGGTGTAGAAAACAGAGCATTCTGCTGATCAGCCAAATCTTTGAGGATATCTGTATTCAGCTTTCCTGTTTTGAAACCTTGATAGTATGTATGACCGTATTGATTTCGGATTTCAAGTAGTTGTGAATCAATATCATTTATCCATTTTTTCATGTTTCTTTCTTACCTTATAACGCTCTGAATCAGTAGACAGTGATACCCAGTTTATTGGTGACAACACCCACTGTTCTACTGCATTCGATTGATACTCATTGAGGCCTCCCTCTATTCATATCTATTTGATATGCTGGAGGTGATCCAACCCTAACCAAAGGAGGAGACCCCAATGA
>JAGLQD010000155.1 GCA_023136985.1 Candidatus Sabulitectum sp.
TTTATTTCCCAGCATATGAAACTCTGCCGTTTCAGGGCGAGGCCGCACATCAAAGTGTTATTGCAGACAGAATAGAGTGCCTTGCAGGGCTCCATTCTGCAAGACCTGATACACTGGTTGTTGTTCCTGCCAGGGCTCTTGTGAAAAGGCTTCCACCTTCAGGGTCATTCAAGTTGTTGTCTGTGTATAAAGGAATGCGTCTCGATCCGGATCAGCTGGAGATATGGCTTTTGTCTGCGGGATACATCAAAGAGTCATCTGTGTTTGAGCAGGGCAGATGGTCCAGAAGAGGCGGCATAATTGATATCGGAACCTACGGCACAGACAATCCGTACAGAATCGAATTCTTTGGTGATGAGGTGGAATCGGTCCGGCTTTTTGATCAGCACTCTCAGCGAACTATTAACAGGGTTGGCTCCGCAATAATTCTGCCGGCAAGAGAAGTAGTTCTAAGCCCGGAGGAATGGAATGCCGCTGCAGACAGAGTACCTGAGCTTCATCCCCTTGAAGAATTCATGTACGGAGCAAGTGATTTTCCGGGAATTGAGCACCACCTGCCACTTTTCTTCAGCAGCTTCTCAACGATCTTTGACTATCTTGCAGAAATTGGAACACTGATACTGATCGAGCCAGGCAGGCTGAACTCAGTTATTCAGGAGACAATAGAGGCCAGAAGATCAGCTTTTCCCCGGGATCTGCCTTTCTCCTTCACAGAGGCATTTGCTTCCTGGGAAGAAATAGAGAAGAGCATGACTGGTTGCAAGCGTGTTCTTGAACACACTCTGGTTCCTGCTGGAAGTGTTGATGTCTATCTGCCAACTGAGCCGCAAACTGGTTTCATGGGCCACCGGGATGAAATGTTCAGGCAGATCCGCCTGTGGCGTGACAACGGTTTCAGGATTGCGGTAGCGTGCGATACAATTTCTGAAATGAACTCTTTCAGAGACCTTCTGCCTGAAGACCTTACAGAGATAGTAGAGCTTGAAGTTATCTCTATTTCCGATGGTTTTGTGCTTAGAAGTGAAGACAATGCAGGGATTGTATTTCTTTGTGAGAGGCGGCTTCTAAGCACCAGAAGGCGACCTGAAAGGGTAAGAAAATTTCGCGGCGGCGAGACTCTTGCTTCCTGGGAAGAACTGCAACCAGGAAACTATATTGTTCATGAGTCTTACGGAATAGGTCAATTTCTTGGGTTGAAAAGGCTCTCTGTTGCTGATGGCGATGTTGACTGCCTTGAAGTTATCTACCGGGACGGGGATAAACTTCTTGTTCCTCTGGAGCAGATCGGACAGGTTCAGAAATACCTTACTCCTGGCGGTGGAAATCCTCAACTTGACAAAATCGGGGGAACCGCATGGTCAAAAAGGCTTTCCAGAGTAAAAAACAGAGCACAGGAGATCGCAGGAAGACTGGCCATTCTCTATGCGGAAAGAGCTGTAAGGCACAGGACACCACTTTCGCCTCCGGGAAGGCTATCGAAAGCAATGAAGGACAGTTTTCCCTATGAGGAAACACCGGACCAGGCAACTGCTATTCAGGCGGTGATGGCTGACTTTCTGAAGGACACTCCCATGGAAAGGCTCATATGTGGAGATGTGGGGTACGGCAAGACTGAAGTAGCGCTTCGTGCGGCCTTCCGGGCAGCTGAGACTGGTGTTCAGGTTGCAATTCTGGCCCCTACTACCGTTCTTGCAGAACAGCACTACAACACATTTCGTGACAGGCTTGCAGAGTTTCCTCTGCGGGTGGAGGTGTTAAGCAGGTTTCAGAGCAAAGCAGAGCAGAAGAAAACTCTGGAGGATCTTGCACTGGGAGATGTTTCCATTGTAGTAGGAACCCACAGACTGCTGCAGAAAGATGTAAGGTTCAATAATCTCGGTCTTCTTGTGGTTGACGAGGAGCAGAGGTTTGGCGTAAAACAGAAAGAGTATCTGCGGGAAATGAAAACCAGTGTAGATACTTTGACCATGACAGCCACTCCCATACCGAGAACTCTTCATATGGCGCTTTCAGGTTTTCGCGAGATATCCATTATTGCTACACCCCCCCGGGACAGATATCCAATTCAAACAGAGATAACAACTTTTAACGAAGATATTATTGCAAGAGCTGTAGCAAGAGAGCTGGAGAGAGACGGTCAGATCTTTTTTGTTCACAATCGTATAAGCACCATTGAAAAGATAAAATCCAGGCTGGAAAGTTTTCTGGACATCGATATTGTTATTGGCCACGGTCAGATGAGCCCAAGGCGGTTGGAGGATGTAATGCATTCATTCATGGCAGGCAGATATCAGATGCTGCTTTCCACAAGTATCATTGAATCAGGCATTGACCTTCCCAGGGTTAACACAATGTTCATAGACAATGCACAGAATTTCGGGCTGGCAGAGCTTTATCAACTCCGCGGCCGGGTGGGAAGAAGCCATCACAGAGCCTATTGCTACATGATCACTCCTGCGGGTTTGAGCAAACTTAAGCCTGAAGGAAGAAACAGGCTGGAAGCTATTCAGCGCTACACCAGGCTTGGAAGCGGGTGGCACATAGCAATGCGGGACCTGGAACTGAGAGGTGCAGGAGAATTCCTGGGTGCCGGTCAGAGTGGACAGGTGGAGTCCGTAGGTTATTCAATGTTTGAAGAACTTCTTTCCCGGGAAGTAAGAATGCTTAAGGGCGAAAAGGGTGTTGACTCCAGGCCTCAGACACGCATTGAGCTTCCGGGGGAAGCATTTATTCCAGAGGAATACATGCCTGACACAGCAGAAAGAGTTCATCTGTACCGCTGGGTCTGGCGGTCAAAGACAGAAGACGGCGTTGAACAATGGCTTGATTATGTGAAAGACAGATTCGGATCTGTTCCCGGGCCGGTGAGGGGTGTTGCCCACAGAGCAAGGGTTAACTGTCTGGCCATGAAAGCAAACATCGAAGATGTGCTGGTGACCTCGTCAATGGCCAGACTTGTATTTCTTCCAGGTGGAGCTCCCCGCATACAGAAAGTCAAGGGCATGATTGGGGAAAAATGGAAAGTTATTGAGGAAAAGACCGGGCGGGTAGTTCTTTCAAGAACATTCAAGAATGATCTGCCGGAGGAAAGAATGTCCGCGTTGCTGACTGTTTTGCGTATATTCGCCCAATACTTTGAGGGTCGTTAAATTTAATAATAGCAGAAGCAGAGGTGGATCCAATGCGCATGTCTTTCTACACCATTTCTTTTATGACAGCTCTTTTTCTTATGACATTCTCTTGTGGGAATTCAGGAGAACTGGGTACAGTGGGGGGAATTCCTGTTACTACAGATGAATACCTGACTGTTTTTAATAATCTTCCTGCGGATATGCAGGTTTCTGTCCTGGAGCCCGGAGGCAGACTGGAGCTGATGAACCGTATAGTGATGAAGAGGTCTCTTCTTTCCGTATGGCAGGAAGACCAAACCGTATCTGCAGGGTGGGAAGACCTTTACAAAACATCCATGCTTGCAGATTCCATGTTCAACAGAATTGGATTTGGTTTTGATCAGACCATGTATATGGATTCAATCAGCGCTTGCGGATACTCCGGATTTTCTCTGAGAGCAGTA
>JAGLQD010000156.1 GCA_023136985.1 Candidatus Sabulitectum sp.
TATCAACAATACTTACAATTATTCCCTGCCCTTCGTAGCCCATTGCCCACACATCCGGAGCGTTTATCTTATCAACACCCCAGGCGTTGGCAAGGTTCAGTTCATCCCTGGTTGTTTCACGGATCTCAACAGGTTCTATAAGAATATTCGGAAATGTTTTTATTGCAATCCACTCCACATCATCTCTGGCTGCGATACTGCGTATAACTTCAGGTGTAGCGGCACAGCCCACTACGCTTGCAATCCAGTTAGTGCGGATTTCTTCTACAGAACCTTCCGGAAAACGATCCAGTTCTGCAAGAATTGGTCTCTGTGCGCTTTCAGCAAAATCCTTAAGAACAGAAACGGCGAGTTCGCGCCTGGAATCAGGATCCATTCCATAGGCAACCGAGTTGATATAGTCCAGATCTGCCTGGCCAGACGGTTTGATAAGAATGTGAATAAGCTGATCCTGTGTGGCTGTAGACAGCTCTTCCTGAAGCAAGTCGGTTACTGTGCCGGCCCATAGAACCCCTGTAACAAAAATAATAAGGACAGCAAAACTGCGCATTTAATTTCCCTCTCGTTATGAGCCGGATCTTAACCGGTTATCTGAACAGTCATTTTCAGGCTCCTGCAAAATGCTGAAAAGAATATTGTTCACAACGAAGCATTTGCCAAGGACTTAACGCTAATTGTCTATATAGAAAAGGATGATTTGCTTTATACCGGGAAAACAACTCCCTGTGAAAGGGGAATGTCATTGCCGTAGTTTACAGTAACAGTCTGCCTTCTTGCGTAATACTTCCAGGCATCGCTGCCGCTCTCGCGACCTCCGCCGGTCTCTTTTTCTCCGCCGAAGGCTCCACCGATCTCTGCACCTGCCGTTGATGTGTTCACATTTACAATACCGCAGTCTGATCCTGCATGGGATATGAAATACTCTGTTTCTCTCATGTCAGTTGAGAAAATAGCAGATGAGAGTCCCTGTGGAACTGCATTGTGAATTTGTACAGCCTCTTCCATGGTATCGTATTTCATTATGAACAGTATTGGAGCAAAGGTTTCTTCCAGAACTATACCTTTCTGTTTGCTTATTTCGATCATTGCAGGGGAAACAAAACAACCATTCATCTTCATAACTTTCCCGCCTTGAATCACATGCCCACCCTGCTTTTCCGATTGCCTGATAGTAGCGGTAAAATTATCCACAGCATTTTTGTCAACAAGAGGACCTACTATTACTGATGGATCAAGAGGGCTGCCAATGTTCACTCTGCAATAAACATCTTTCAGCTTTTTAACAAAATCATCATATATGCTTCTGTGAATAAGAACTCTTCTTGTAGAGGTGCATCGCTGCCCCGCTGTGGCCATAGCCCCGAATGCCACACCCTTCAACGCAAGATCAATATCTGCTTCGGCTGTTACTATGGCACAGTTGTTACCCCCGAGCTCCAGGATGGATCTGCCGAACCGGGCAGAAGTCTGTTCCGCAACAGATCGCCCCACACCAGTCGAGCCGGTGAAGGAGATAAGAGGAACTCTTTTGTCATTTACCAGGTGATCACCGATAGTTCTGCCACTGCCGCAGGCCAGTAGAAATATAGGAGGAAGACCGTTTCTTTCAACAACCCTGTTGGCAATCCGTGAGACTGCCACGGCGGTTAAAAGGGCGCTGCTGGAAGGCTTCCACACGGTGATGTTACCGACCACAGCAGCAATAAGAGCATTCCAGGCCCACACTGCTGCTGGAAAGTTAAAAGATGTGATAACGCCGATAACTCCGAGAGGATGCCACTGTTCCATTAGTCTGTGTTCCGGTCTTTCGCTTGCTATGGTCAGGCCATAGAGCTGCCTGGAAAGACCCACTGCAAAATTGGCAATATCAATCGCCTCCTGTATTTCCCCTGCACCTTCAGATACAGTTTTACCCACTTCCAGGGTTATGAGCATTCCTAGAAGCTCCTTGTTCTTCAGGAGCTCAGCACCGATCTCACCAACGATCTCTCCTCTTCTGGGAGCTGGCAGGGCAGACCATTCCTTGTAAGCCTTTTCCGCTGCTGCCACAACCTTCTCATAATCCTGATCTTCCCCCTGAGTCACTGAACCAAGAGCTTGGCCATTGATGGGGCAGATGGATTCTATTGTTTTTCTGCCTTCTGCTGCAATCCATTCGCCGCTGTATACACCTGAGTTGATCTCATGCAGATCAAGGCCATTCATTACCAGTTTCTTCGCTTCATTAACATTCATTGCAACTCTTTTCGTGGATATGTTCAATTTTCATAACGATGGGCATATATAATCAATTCACATTTTTGTACGCTACTTTACTGGATTGTTATGTTCGGCGTGCAACACTTTCTGAATTGAGAAATTTTGAAGAAATCCAGTGTATCCGGAATGATAGACATGACTACTGGTTCTGTCCGGGGCAAACTTTTGCTTCTGGCCTGGCCTGTAATGCTTTCCCATCTGCTTCAGACTTTCTACAATCTCGCCGATGCATTCTGGCTGGGTAAACTTGGCAGACAGGCTCTCACAGCGCCCACCATCACCATGCATGTTTTCTTCATTGCGTTTGCACTGGCCATGGGACTTGGTGCTGCGGGCACAACTCTTGTAAGTCAGTTCAAGGGGGCAGGAGAAGAGCGAAAAGCTTCTCTGGTAGGAGGTCAGCTTCTGCTGCTTCTTACAGGGATAGGAGTTGTTTTCGGTGTAGCTGGTTTTCTTTTCACCCCTCAGATACTTAATCTGTTAAAAACGCCTGCTGATTCCTGGCAGATGACTTATGAGTATATGCGCTGGATCTTCACAGGATTCCCCCTTCTTTTTGTTTTCTTTGTCTACCAGGGAATCAGCACCGGGCTTGGGGATACAGTAGGTCCCATGCAGGTAAATCTTATTGCTGTGATCGTTAATGTAATTCTTGATCCGATACTTATCTTCGGTATTGGCCCATTCCCGGAAATGGGAGTTACCGGCGCGGCAGTTGCTACGGTATTCAGCAGGGCGCTGGCCTCATTCATAGGAATGCACAGACTTTTCAGAGGCAGTGGAGGTATTCGAATTACTGCAGCTGATATGGTGCCACAAGGTTCGATGATGCGAAAGATCATGAAGATAGGTCTTCCTGTTTCACTTGGTCAACTGGGTACCAGTCTAGGTTTTACTTTTATGATAGGCATAGTTAATTCATTTGGAAGTGCAGTTACCGCAGCTTTTGGCGTTGGTAACAGAATAATTCACATGGCTTTTGTGCCTGCAATGGGCCTAAGCCAGGCAAACGCAACAGCGGTAGGTCAGAATCTTGGTGCCGGTAATGTTCAGCGTGCAGAGAAATCGTCAAAAACGGCTCTTGTTCTTATTGGAGTGATCCTGCTTCCAATTGTTCTTGGTATGTTCTTCTGGGGTGCGGATATTTCAAGAGTATTCGTTGATGATCCAGAGGTGATTGAACTGGGTCGAACCATGTTTCGAATAACGACGCCTTCGGTATTCGTCTTTGGATTTCTTATGGTTCTTCTTGGCAGTTTCCAGGGTTCCGGTTACACTATGCCGGTGATGATTCTGAATATGTCACGACTGTGGGTTCTTAGGATTCCCGGAGCCTACCTGCTGGCATACACTTTGGGGTTGGGGCCACTGGGTATATGGTGGTCTATGTTCATCTCAAATACTGCGGTGACAATTGCGGGATGGCTCTGGTTTAAAAGGGGAACCTGGAAGACAAAATCCAGACACCTGGTGCTTGATACCCTGGACACTGAATCCATAGTTCATGTAACTGATATGGATTAAACAATTGCCTGTACTGCTCCGGAAATACCAAGAATAGATAGTGCTATCAAGGCTATTCTTCTGAATGCAGAGCTGTCTGCTTTCTTTGCCAGAACTATTCCTGCTACTCCACCTGCAGCAGCTGCAGGAAGATACACTGTGGCCTGAAGCAGGTTCTCTGCTGAAGCTACCCCTGTACCGATAAATGACGGAATTGCAACAATGGTAAGAGCCAGAAAGAAAGCTGACAGGTTGGCTCTGAAAGAACCTTTATCTGCCTCGGTAGCCGATAGGTAAATAACCGCAGGAGGTCCACTGAAAGTGGTCAGTCCATTGAATATTCCTGAAAGAGCTCCTGTGATGGCCATTCCCCCGGTTGTTCTTTTTAAATGAGGTGCCCATTTCGAGAGAGAAATAAGAGAAGCTGCAGCCACGGTGATCCCGATTATTACTCTTACAGCAGTGTCTGACAACAAACTCAGCATCCAGGCTCCTATGGGAGTGAATGCCATGCCTGCAAGAGCAAGAGGAAGAAATCCCCGTAGCCTGAGGTTCCGCCAGGAAGTACTTAGAACCATGATGTTCAGAGCAAGGCTTGAAACGGCTATTACAGGTACTGCCCACCCTGCAGGGGCGAACATGCATATCAGCGGTAAAGCAAGCAGGGAATAACCGAAACCGGTAAACCCTTGAAGGATGCCTGCACAAAAGACGATGAACAATGTTGGATAAAGCAATTTGAACCTTTCGCCAGTAGACGCTGGAATATAGTAACCTCATTATCTGTCTGTTTGGTATGTTAGGGTTTGATGTGGTTTTTTCAATCGCTTACGAAAGGTGACCGGAATGCAGTGGTGGATAGACAAACCGAAGCTTATGGGTTCTCACAACCCCAGACAGTCTGAACTGAAGATAGACAACCTTACCACCATAATCTCATTGATAGATCCTGCTGAACAGCGACTGAGATACAACCCTGCTATACCTGGGATAAAATGGGTGGAAATAGCGGTGAGAGATTATGATGCCCCTGCACTGGAGAAACTCATGAGGTTTGTAAAACTGGTGGAAGAGGCAGAAGGCACAGTTCTTATTCACTGTCAGGGCGGTAGTGGCAGAACAGGTACATTTGGAGCAGCATGGCTTATGCGTGAGGGTGGTATTTCCGCAACCACGGCAATAGAAAGACTCCGGGAGACCAACCCCATGGCAGTTGAAACAGACGAGCAGAAGATTGTGTTGATAAGATTCGAGAAGAAACTCAGAGATTCCTTTAAACAGTCCCTTTGAGGAATTTGATTCGAAGCTCCTGTTCGAATCTTTCAATTGCGTACCTCAACATTGTTCTTGGCATCCCTTTGTATTGTGTTCTAAGGAAATCCACTTCAACCTGGATATTCCTTTTTCCGACTTCACGAAGCATCCAGTCAGCTGCCTTGTGAATAAGATCCTCTTTATCGGCAATAAGTATTTCTGAGATATTCAATGTATCTTCAAAGGAGTCTCTCCTTATGAAGTACCGGGTGGAGATCATGGCGATTCTGCGTTTCCAGAGAGAATCTGCAGCAGCAAAATCGTAAAGTGGTTTTCTGTCCATATTCCAAAGGTAGGCTCCGGAAATGTGCGGTGCTGAAGTATCCACCAGATCCAAGCTGTTTACACGGTGCGAATTGTCCATGTACAGTCTGTAGATGTTGTTCTTTTCTTTTGCAGAACATCTCTTGAAAGCCTCTACCATTGAAAGCAGGGAAAAGAGCCTAACTTCATGCAATTCTGAAAACAGCATTTCTTCCATGGAAGAGAGCTTGATACTCTGAATTCACGGACAAGTTTTCGTATATGGGGAACCCTTACACCAAGGAAGAGGTCTCCTTCGCCGTACTCTCCAGGGCCTGTTTTGAAAAACCTCTGGCTGTGTTCGGCTCGAACCGGGTCGCTGGATTTCTGCAGCAGCAGAACTATCTTATGGCTGTCTTTCATTTTTCACCTCTGTTCCGGTTTGCCAATGCTTTTGTTTTGTCAACTGTGTTCT
>JAGLQD010000157.1 GCA_023136985.1 Candidatus Sabulitectum sp.
ACAAGCTGCCTGCGGCAAGTATCAGCCCTGTTATCCAGAGCTTGCTGAAATCACCGGAATGGGAAAAGGGAATCCACGCAAGCGGAGCAAGTATCAGAGTACCGGTATACACAAGGGCGGTCCTGATGTTGTTCCTGTGCATTAGAGGTATTCAAAATATTTGGGCCACAGATTCTTCTCTGAAGCCTCATCAAAAGAGATGTACCTGTATTTCAGTTCTTTGAATACTTTGATAAGAGCTTCCCTTTCGTTCTGCTTAAGATCACTTTCATGCTGAATACATACAAGGTTATTGAAATTGCTGGCTCTAACTGTGATGGGGTAGTCATCCTTCCATTTTTCCCGTGGTATCACTATCTCTCCATGGAAGCTGGCATCCTGTATCTCAACACCGGTAGAAAAGTGACATCTGTACCCCAGCGCATTCTCCACAGCTGAATGCAACATGTGGAAACGCTTTTCCGCCCGGTTCCTGTCAAAGCCTGCCGGTGCTTCCCCGGAGTGGTTCAATCAACTCTCCTTCTCTTATTCCGAACCGTACCCTCATTCTGAATGTACACTGTCTATGAAAATACTGCCGGTCGACACGAAAAGAGAACCAGCAATTACTGAACAGCCATCAAACCGGGATTGTCTCGCCATGATATCACCGAAGTGCCGGTTCCTTCATAAGAACTGTCTCCGCCGTATACAAGAAATGATCTGTTTTCACCGGCAAGCTGCTTCCACCAGTTGAGACCCTTGAAGGAATCGGATGCAAGGGTCTGACCGGATTTGATCTCCACTGGAATGAGCCTGTCTGCCTTGTCTATGACAAGATCAATTTCATGGCCGGTCCTGTCTCTCCAGAAATGAAGATTGCTCCGCCTGCCTTGATTGTATCTGCTTTTAAGCATTTCTGAAACGATAAGGTTCTCGAACAACGGGCCTCTCATTGATGAGAGGTTCATGGATTTTTCCGTTTCTATAGAAAGCAGCCATGATGCCAGGCCTGTATCATGAAAGTAGAGTTTTGGGGATTTACTGATTCTCTTACGAAAATTCCTGTGATGTGGTCTAAGCAGATATACTATGTAACATGCTTCAAGAAGAGATATCCATTCCTTTGCAGTATTGTGAGTAATACCCGCATCTGCGGCAAGATTGGATAGATTCAGCAGCTGGCCTATTCTGGCTGCACACAAACCTATGAATCGCTGGAATACGCCCAGGTCTCTCACATTGATCAATCGTCGAACATCCCGTTCAACATAAGATCGAATGTAGTTGCCTGCCCAGATACCCGGATCAAGCTTTCTGTCATACACCGGAGGATAAAGTCCGGTGAGTAATACCTTGTCGAGATTGTCTTCATCCGGCAACTCGGAAAGAGTGAAGGGGAGCAACTCAATATATGCTGCTCTGCCCGCAAGACTCTGGGTTATGTCAGACAATACTCCGAACTGCTGGCTGCCTGTGAGAATCCAGGTTCCTGTTTCGTGGCTGAAGTCAATTTTTTCCTGCATATAAGACAGCAGGTCAGGACAGTACTGAACTTCATCGAGAATAGCCCCATGAGGAAACCGATTAAGAAAGAGCCTGGGATCATCAATTGCAAATCTGCGCATGTCCAGATTTTCCAGAGAAACGTACTCTTTGTGGGGAAAAGCACTTTTTGCCAGAGTCGTTTTTCCCGACTGTCTGGGTCCTGTAATAATTACAACAGGATACCCCTCGGCCAGTTTCTTTACTGCAACTTCCGCTTCTCGCTTGATCATAAGAAGACCTTAACACTATTCGTGCTAATTGTCAATTCAATTCTCAATCTGCACAATACTTAATATCTTATTACCGCTATTACTCTTAGAGTGTACTTCTGTATCAGACAGACCATATGTGTGATTTTGTAAAAGCTTTCTCTGCCTGTTATTGTTTTGTGGTCAAGAAAACTTGAATTTGGTAGATATAAGTATCTGTGTGGAAGATATTTCCTTTTCTTCATTCCTTTTCTTCAGGAGAATCAGTTGATAATACTGGCCAGTGACATAGGAAGTACTACCACCAAGGTTGTTGTGTTCAAGCTTTCCGGTGGAGCGTTTACGGCAGTTGCTTCGGTACAGGAACCAACCACAGTAGAGCCTCCATTCTCTGATGTTACGATTGGGCTGTTCCGGGCTGTTACCCGTCTTACTGCGTCTACCGGTCTTGTTCTTATGGAGGGTAACTCTCTCAAGGTACCTTACTTCACAACAAGTTCAGCAGGTGGCGGATTGCAGATGATGGTGATCGGATTCACCATGAGTGATTCTCTGCGTATTGCCGAGACAACAGCCTACAGTGCCGGTGCGGTTATTGCCGGAGCATTTTCGATGGATTGTTCCGGGGAAAGGCTTGATCAGATAGAGAGGATGAGCCGCCTTAACCCCGATCTGGTGCTTATGGCAGGGGGAACCGACGGTGGTGCAATTTCAGGACCTGTGAACATGGCTCATCAACTAAGTATGGCTGCTCCTGAACCAAAATACGGCTCGGGTTCACTGCCACTGCTTTTCTGCGGCAATGTAAACGCCCGCAAGTATGTCCGGGAAGCTCTTGGAGACCATTTTGATATGCAGGTTACAGAAAATGTAAGCCCCGGCAGTAGAGAGATCAATCCCAGACCTGCCATAGCTGCT
>JAGLQD010000158.1 GCA_023136985.1 Candidatus Sabulitectum sp.
TCAACAAGAATATCAATATCACTGTTCTTCGCAGCATCTCCTCTTGCGACTGAACCAAATATGGACAGAGAACTAACACGAAACTGACGCAGAAGCTCCCGGCTCTCTCTGAGAATCTCAATGATCTTTTCTATTTCATCCATGATGGCAGAACTCCCTTAACCTTTAAATCCTTGACCTATGCACACTCTACAAAATATCGTCCACCGCTTCAAACATGTATACTCTGTAGAATTCGTCAGGATTTGCTGTATAGGCACAAATGGTTTTATGTATTTCAAATTCCCAGCGAATGTTTTCATCGCTGAGTGGAACTATCACCTCTACGGTTGCCAGGTATCCTCCGCTGTGAGAGTAAACCTGAAATGTTGGTTTAGCGGTCAACCCGGAACGAATCCATACTCTGTCTCTGTGATCAACATCTATATCTATTATTGCATTGAAGTTTTCCGGCGGATGTATCTCATTAGGAATGCCGCCACCATAAACAGCAGCAAGATTACTGATATAAACTGCTTCCTCATTTAACTGCAGTTCAGTTTTCTCCCTTGGCTCAACAGGGTCTGTTACAGTAAATCTATTTCTCCCGGCAAGGTCACATGAAATGAATTCAAAAACATCTTCACAGGCTGGTGCATAGTACAAATTCCCTTCAGAATCCACATCGTACGCTACTGATAAAATGGAAGAATAGAACAAACTTTCCAAAGCCTGCAAATCAATTATGCCTGTGGTTTGCCACAGATTGGTGTGTTCCTGTGTTCCGAATTGCACTGTTGCCAGGAATGTATCCAATATCAGTCCACCACCGCTTGAAACAGGCTCTTCCGAAAAAAGAATTATCGCTGCTGAGTCGCTGTATACAGTAATTCCGGAGGGTGCCATATTCTGATACTCCAACACAGTACTGATGTATTCTCCGTCCGGTGTAAATCGGAACACTTTCCCATGCATAAAATCTAAAACAAGAAGATTGCCTGATGTATCCAGATCAAATCCTACGGGATTCAAAAACTCTCCCGGAGCAGATCCTTCCCTGGAAATTGTTCGTAAATATGCCCCGTGGGAATCAAATACTGATATTTGTCTCTTCACCCGATCCAATACAAATATGTCACCGGAATCATTTTCTCTGATAGTCTGTATTTCCCCAAACATGTAGCTTGGCTCACCGGAATTTATTCCGATTGAATCAACCACAGTTACCTGTAAAGTTTCCTGATGGCTTTCTACTACGGCATCCTGCCTGCTGCATGCCATAAATATCAAAAACAAAGATATCTGGAAATACCTGGTTATTCTGACTCTACTCACAGTATTCTCCTTTGATATCTGTGCTGGTATTCTTGTTGTGTGTAATACTTTATTGTCGTCTATTTTACTATTTCTTAAGGATACCGTCAACCAGAATTGTTTTCCAAATACATTAGATAGCCGGATACCAACATGTGTATTTCAAGTGAATCTAGATGCAGGAGTACTTGGTCTGCTTCGCAGCATAAGGATAAAATAGCCTGAGAATGCTATGCAGTCTCCAGTTTTCCGGTAAGTGTGATCAGATCCAGCCGGGCTTTCTGCATGCGATACCCAGATAAAGGTAAAGGAACCCCGGAGAGGCAAAGATCAGGAAGAAGGGGCCACGGGGAAAAGAACCTGAGAACAGGTAATTGATCAGGTAGAAGGCTGCCAGTCCACAGATCGTGAGTAATCCACCCTTAAGCTCCCATTTCCATCCGAGGATCAAGCCCAGCCACAGTGCAAAGAATGCCACCATGAGCAGTGAGTTCTTAAGTGAAAGATTCAGCAGAGGCTGATATCCTTCTTCATAATCTTCACCGATAAAGAACATAAGGATGATCAATGCGGTGACAGCCGAAGTTATTCTGGCAGTCCATCGAATGATCTTCGTGGTTTTGCTTTCGTTTGCCATACTCTCATCCCTTCTGGCCGGAAGATACCCGGAAAATGAAAAGCCTTATTCCCGGCTCTGTAAGTTATAAAGCAAATACAGGCTGTAAGTTCCAGGAAGTTCTTAGCGAACCCAAAAAGAATCCCCCGGCTGTGTGCCGGGGGTTTCTTCTTTTCCGTGTCTGGTCAGGCTACTTTATGATGTGCAGCCAGTCTCCAAGAAGGAACTGGATACGACCGATCAGAAGGCTGATACGACCCATGACGGTGAAGCCGAAGGTGGCTCCGAAACCGACCATGATGACCCAGATACCTATCTTTGAACCTGTTCCGAAGAACGGCCCTTTGTGGGGCTTGCTGAAGAAGAAGTAGATCAGCGCCGCCAGTGTTCCCAGAACCATAACCACATTACCAATCACCATGTCCCAGGACATTCCAGTTTCGTACAGGGGAATAAGCGATGCTTCCAGCTGCCTGAGAACCTTTCCCTTCATTTCCAGCGGGAAACCCACACCCATTCCTGTACCCATAAGGAAAGCCATGGGGTAACGGGAAAGCCAGGCTGCCTTTGGAAAGAACCTGGTTATATACAGTATTCCAAGTATCCCAGGAATTACCAGAACCCATGCACCGGATTCACCTGCAACAATCGGATCGATCAACCTTGGTAGTATAACCCGCATATACTGGATCACAATGAAGTATCCAAGAGAAATTCCAATAACCAGGTGCTCCGCGAGACGGTAGAGCGGGTTCTCCTTGTAGAGGAAAGAGTAGATACCTATGGTAAAAAGAACCGCAACCCAAAGTCCAATGGTCTCAGTCATGATCTACCTCCTTCCTTTCAGTTTTGTTTTCTTGTGAAAGCCCCCTGCAAAGAAGGCGATGTTACCAAGGATAACAAGGAAGATTATAAGAAGATGTGCAATGTTCTGAACATCCATTCCAACAAACGCTTTTCCGTAACCTTTGTTGTACCCGTTCTCCTTCAAAAGAACTTCATACTCCGCAGCGCCTCGAAGACCACCCATCTGGCCAACGATCTGGCCGGACTGGATGTAGATGTAATAGTCTGTTGCCATAACTGCAGTTACACCAAAAGCAACTGGCAAACCAATCTTTTCCCTTCCGTAGATTATCCACCAGGTGCAGACTGCGCTGCCTGCATTGGTAACCGCAAGGTCGATCTCCCGGAGACTCTTGTGATCCTGATACATGGGCATCTCTTCAACAGTATTGCCTGCAACATCAGTAGGATACTGCGAAACAATCGAAGTGCTCATGCCAAGAATTACCAGATGGAACACAGGCAGGTAGC
>JAGLQD010000159.1 GCA_023136985.1 Candidatus Sabulitectum sp.
AACTGGGATCGTGCACAGACCCTGAAGACCCTGAGACCGTACATGCTGGAAGAAGCCTACGAGGTAGCAGATGCTGTGGACCAGGGCGATATGGATGAACTGAAGAAGGAACTGGGTGACCTTCTGCTGCACATCATAATGTCAGCGGATATATGCAGCGAAGAGAATATTTTCAACCTTGCTGATGTTGCAGATCAGATCACAGAAAAGCTTAAGAGAAGACATCCACATGTGTTTGATGCTACTTCAGAACTCACACCGGAGGAAGTGGAGAAACAGTGGGAAGCGATCAAGGCAGTAGAGAAAAAACAGCAGAAGAAGAAATTCTTTGACTCTATTCCCAAAGCCATGCCGGCTCTTCAGAAATCCTGGCGTATTCAGCAGAGAGCGTCTGAGGTGGGTTTTCCAACTCAAACCCCTGGTGAAAGCAAAAAAGAGATAGAGCAGCTTATAAGCAAAAAAAGTCTTTCTGAGACAGATACGGGCAGAATTCTCTTTCTGCTGGCGGACATTGCCAGACAAAACAGTATTGAACCTGAAAAAGCACTCAGAGACAAAAACAGCGACTTCATAAGCAGATTCAACCACCTTGAGGAACTTTTAGAGGCCCTAGGGTGTTCCCTGAATGATTCATGCGCAGGGCAGATGAAAGAATGCGTTGCCATTGCTTTCAATCGCAAGTGATTGTATTGTCGTCGTTAATGCGTGATTCGGTAGGTAGTTATGGGTTATGTAGCTGAGGCATAGATTCAATTCATAATTATCATGTTATTTTGATGTTATACAGCCATTGGTTACTTAAAAGGTATGTAATTGTTTGAGTCCGGGAAACACGAAAGGAAGTGCGAATGAGACAGATTATTGTTCTGCTTGTTGTGGCCGCCATGGCTCTGGCCGGCTCCATTGATCCGAATCTTGCCGTAATTATGGCAAATTCAACAGATACCGATCTTATCCCAGTATTTATTCTGGCCCACGGCCAGGTTGACAGAGACTGGGTTAATTCCGCTACAGACGGAATGAACAGGGCAGAAAGACAGCAGTTTGCTGTAAGCGCTATGAAAGAAACAGCAGAAGTTGCCCAGAGGGGCATCCTTGCTGAGTTGAATACAACAAATTCAGAGAATATTTTACCTCTCTGGATGGCGAATGCTGTTTACTGTCAGGCAACCAGAGCTACTATCAGAACAATGGCTCACAGGGCTGATGTGGTTCTTATCGAGAGAGCTGCTGACCCTGAAGCAGGGCTTATTGAGCCCACAGAAGTTCGTCCTCTCAACGCTGAAGAGCGTGGGAAAGGCCTTGCATGGGGTGTTGCAAAGATCAATGCCGACGATGCATGGGCTCTTGGCTATGAAGGCCAGGGAATAACTGTCGCAGTTATTGACACTGGTGTTGACTACAATCATACAGATCTTGCAAGCAACATGTGGCATGATACACCAGCCGGACTTCATTACGGCTGGGATTTCTATGACAATGATAATGATCCCATGGATACCTACGGGCACGGAACACATTGTGCCGGATCTGTGGCAGGAATGGGTACAGCTGGAACAGAAACAGGAGTAGCTCCATCAGCAACTCTTATGGCCATCAGGATCAACTACTACGGTGGCGGAGAGCCTACATGGATCCAGGCAATGGAATTTGCTGCAGACCATGGTGCTTCGGTGATGTCTACATCCCTTGGCTCGGGTCAGGGTAATGTATCTTTGAGAACTGCCAATGAGAACTCACTCACTGCGGGTCTTTACCACAGTGTAGCAGCTGCTAACAGCGGTCCTGGAGCTAGCACAGTTCTTTCTCCAGGTGATGGTCCTCCACCATGGTTCCATCCTGATCAGACTTATCATGGAGGCTTGAGTGCTGTTGTAACAGTTGGTGCTACAAACAATTCAGATGTTATCGCAAGTTTCTCCAGCCGTGGGCCTGTTGTATGCTGGAGTGACTATACAGATTCAAGCCCTCTTATCGATCCCGACATCAGCGGCCCCGGTGTTGATGTTGTAAGTACCCAGTGGACAGGTGGATACACCACAATGAGTGGTACTTCAATGGCTACACCTCACCTTGCAGGTGTTGCTGCATTGATTCTCAGTGCAAATCCCGCACTTACAGTGGCACAGATGGACAGCATTATTGAGGTAACAAGCCTCGATCTTGGAACTTCAGGCAAAGACAACACATACGGCGCAGGCCGTGTGGATGCTTATCAGGCAGTTGTAGCTGCTCTTTCAATGACTGGTACAGAAGAAGCTCAGGGCGCAGCTGTTCCTGCAGCTCTTGGCATAAGCAACATCAGCCCCAACCCTGTAAGCAACTTCGCATCTTTCAATGTTTACACTGCTGTTGCCGGTGCTGCTGATATCTCTGTTTTCGATGTAACAGGTCGCAGAGTGGCCAACATCGACAGCTCAGACATTGAGTCCGGCGCCAACGCCTACAACTGGCAGATTCCTGCAGAAATGGGCAGCGGAGTTTACTTCGTTCGCGCTACCATCAATGGTGGTACTGTTTCCAGCAGAATGACTGTTGTAAGGTAACAAGGCGATAGATTTCCTTGAAAGGGCGCCCTGGCAGGGCGCCCTTTTCTATAAGTGATGTTACTGCATATCGTTCTCTTGCTTTCGGTGTCTGGTGAATGTATTCTAAGTGTTCCGCAAGAGGGGGATCAGAAAATTTTTGGCGTTGCATTGTTCTTATGCAACCGTTGTTCCGTTGCTGAATTTGTATATATGCACGAAGCAATCCGTCTTGTGGAGAACGATGAAGGGAAGTTCACATGAGACAGATCGTCTCGCTGCTCGTTCTAGCGATTACCGTTTTGGCAGGGTCAATTGATCCAAATCTTGCAGTTATCATGGCAAGTAACACTGACACTGATCTTATTCCGGTATTCATCCTGGCTCAGGGGCAGGTAAATCAAAATTGGGTTTATGTTTCCACCCTTGGTATGCACAGAGAAGAAAGACAGCAGTTTGCTGTGAGTGCTATGAAAGAAATAGCAGATGTTGGTCAGAGTGACATTATCAATTACTTGAATACTTTCAATTCAATTAGCGTAGGCAATATACAGTCTCTCTGGTTGGCTAATGCCGTTTACTGTGAAGTTACCAGATCGGTTATTAGATCTATAGCACTCAGATCCGATGTTGTTCTTGTTGAGAGTGCCTGCGATCCGGATGGAGGGCTTATTGAACCTGTAGAGGTACGTACGCCGAACCCCGAGGAGCGCGGAAAAGGACTTGCATGGGGTGTTGCAAAGATAAATGCAGATGATGTGTGGTCTATGGGATATGAAGGACAGGGCATTATTGTTGCAGTAATAGATACAGGTGTTGACTATGAACATCTTGATCTCTGCGATAACATGTGGAGTGACACACCCGCTGGTTATGAATATGGCTGGGATTTCTTTAATAACGACAGTGACCCAATGGATGACTATGGGCATGGAACTCATTGTGCCGGCAGCATAGCAGGTGATGGTTCCGGAGGTACACAAACAGGAGTTGCTCCTTCTGCCCAGATCATGGCTCTCAGGGTGAACTACTACGGCGGAGGCGAATATACCTGGATTCAGGCTATGGAATTCGGTGCTGAACACGGTGCAGCTGTTCTTTCAATGTCGTTGGGAACCGACCATGGGAACACAACTCTTCGCACCGCCGAAGAGAATCTTCTTACTGCAGGTGTTTACCATAGCGTTGCTGCTTCTAACGATGGTCCCGGAGCAGGAACCATTGGTTCCAGTGGCGATAGTCCTCCGCCATGGTTTCACCCAGATCAGTCTTACCACGGAGGTCAGAGCGCTGTTGTAACTGTTGGAGCTACTGACAACAATGATGTAATTGCCAGCTTTTCCAGTCGTGGACCAGTTACATGGTGGAATGATTATAATGACACTTACCCTCTTATTGATCCTGATATAAGTGGGCCTGGTGTTGATATTGTCAGCACAAAATGGACTGGAGATTCCGGTAGTGGCTTCTATACCACCATGAGTGGTACCTCTATGGCAACGCCACATCTTGCCGGTGTTGCAGCATTGCTTCTAAGTGTTAATCCAAACCTCACCGTTTCCCAGCTGGACAATATAATTGAGACGACAAGTGTTGATCTTGGTGTTTCCGGCAAAGACAATTCTTACGGAGCGGGCAGAGTTGATGCTTATCAAGCCATGTCACTCGCACTGACACAGACAGGAATAGATAATGGAAGCAGTGGAACAAACACATTCACTATCAGTGCCATTAGCCCTAACCCTTCCAATGGTTTTGCTTCATTCAGTATTTACACATCTGTTTCCGGGTTAGCAGATGTTTCAGTCTTCGATGTATCTGGTCGCAGAGTTGCAAACATAAACAGCTCCGACATCGAGACAGGAGCAAATGCTTTCAACTGGCAGATTCCTGCAGAAATGGGCAGCGGAGTTTACTTCGTCCGCGCTTCCATTCACGGCAATGTAGTTTCCAGCAGAATGACCGTTTTAAGGTAACTAAGCGATAGATTTCCTTGAAAGGGCGCCTGCCAGGGCGCCCTTTTCGCTTTTTAAGAAAATTAATCGGGGTTGTTTACAGCCACGCTCTCTTGCATTATGCTCTTACATAATAATCAAGGAAAACACGGAGGTAAAGTATGAAGCTCCTTTTTCTGCTTGTATTGACTGCATGCATTGTTGCCGGCTGCTCAGACAGTGCCGGCCCTGAAGATGAAGGTGAATACACGGTTTTAACACCGGAGGATCCCCAACCCGGGGGAGATAGACTCTTCGGCATAAATCCTTCAGAGAGCAGTGAAGGTTTTTTTCCTGCGTTCGAGCTGGCTGTGGAAGCCGGGTTACAGGTAACAGAGATCAATCTTTCCTGGGATCAGATTGAAACTTCTCAGGGGATATATGAGGACCCGTACGGAGTACTTGAGGCAATAACATTCTACGGTTTTGAGGATGTGGAAGTGTTTCTAACCATCGCAGTGATAAACACAGTAACAAGAACGGTTCCTGACTACCTTGACGGCTATGACTACAACTCTCCCGAGGTAATTCAGGCTTTTGACAACATGATTGAATGGGTACTTGATCAGATAAGTCCTTCCGTTACAATTGCTGCTCTTTCAATCGGGAACGAAGTGGATATTCTTCTTGATGGCTCTGCTTCGTGGAGTGATTATGAAGGCTTCTTTGTTGCTGCTGCAGCCAATCTGAACCAGAGCCATCCGGATCTTTCAATAGGAGTGAAATGCACAGTTATGAACGGATTATTCAAGGGTGAGGCTGGTGAGATACAATCCATAAACCAGTTCACCGATATGGTAATGCTGACATACTATCCACTGGACGACTGGTTCAGCGTACTGCCATCTTCTGTTGTTCATGAGCATTTTGATCAGATAGTGAGTTACTTTCCAGGAGCAGGAATATGGATAGCCGAAGTGGGATACCCCTCAGGCCCTGCGTGCAACAGTTCAGAAACCAGCCAGGCTCATTTCTTTCACGAGGTGTTTACAGCGTGGGATGATCACAAGGATCAGATTGATTTTCTACTTATCGACTGGCTTCACGAGGCCACACCGGAGCAGGTGGCAGAGTGGGAGTTGTACTACGGCTCTTCAGATCCTGCATTTCTTGAGTTCCTTGCCACGCTGGGACTTCGGAACTACGATCACACAGACAAATACGCATGGGTTCAGCTGCTGGCAGAAACAAATGCAAGGGGATGGAATTAGCAGCATCGATCACAGTTTGTGATGCTGCTCAACATGGGGAACCAGCGAGTGGGGTTTCTCAAAGCCATGAGAATTCATAAGTGATTCATCACCCATAACGGTTCTGGACGCGCCGTCGGCACAGATATTCCTATTGTTCAAAAGCACGGTTCTGGAGCAGGTTTCCAGAAGGAACTCCAGATCATGCGAGGCAACCAGCAGTGTTTCCTTTGAATCTTTAAGAAACTCGATCAATTGCCTTCTTGCCCTGCTGTCCAGACTTGATTCCGGCTCATCAAGCACTACTACAGTGGGGTTCATTACCATAACTCCCCCTATGGAGATCATTCTTTTTTCCCCACCGGACAGATTGTGTGGAGGCCTTTCAGCCAGATCCAGCATATCTATCCCCGCAAGATATCGGTTGATGATGGAATCAGCTTCTCCCCGGGAGTAACCCAGATTGATCAGACCGAAAGCCATATCATCCCTTACTGTGGGGCAGAACAGTTGATCGTCCGGGTTTTGAAAGACAAAACCGAGATTGCTGTTAAAGCTTCCGGTTTTCACTGGAGAACCCAGAACAGAGAGAGAGCCTGAGTTCGGTGTAAGTATTCCAGCCAGAAGCAGGAACAGCGTTGTTTTACCTGATCCGTTGGGCCCGATCACCCCTACCTTTTCACCTGGCATGATCTCAAGATTGATATTCTCAAGCAGTGGTGGCTGACCGGGATAGAGGAACGTCAGGTTCTTTATGGATATGTGCGTGCTTTCTACGGGATTTGAATTAATCAATAGTTATCTCCAGAATTACCAGCATTACAGATAGAGTTACAGTTAGAAGAAACATAATCATGCTGGAGGCAGAGGATCCATTATCATCTGTGTGAGCATTCTTGCCTGTAAAACCGCCTCCGTAGCCTCTCATATGCATTGCATGAAAAACCATCTCTGATTGCTGGAATCCCCGTATAAGAAGCGTAGCTGCTGCTGGAACTATTACTCTGAAC
>JAGLQD010000016.1 GCA_023136985.1 Candidatus Sabulitectum sp.
CAGACACCTGACTCGGTGCTGGCGGGATGGCCAGAAGAATTTAATGCGCTTGCGGATAAGATCTACTCGGACTTTAACAAGGAACACGGGACGGACTACAAGTTCCAGTTGAAGAAGTGAACGGTCTTGAGGCCGCAACGCCCCTTAACGCCCCGCTTCGGCGGGGCTTTTCTTTGTTCACGGAATATGTTTTACTTTCCCGATACAGATATTCCCGAGAATACTATCCATGGAATAATAGAATCTCCGTTGTTTACTCTCTCTTTTGAGATACTCCTGATGTTCTTTATCATGTCTTTCAGGTTTCCCGCAACCATGGTTTCTGCAATAGGGTACTTGATCTCACCATTCTCTATGTAGTAACTGTTCTTGGCCACACCGGAAAAATCTCCACTGCTTGCCGGATTTCCTCCTGAGAAGCGACACAACAGTATTCCCCTGTGAGTGGATTTCACCATCTCATCCAGACTTGAGTTTCCCGGGCCGATCACATAGCAGCCACCTGAGTTCACGGCTTTTTCCATTCCTGTTCTTTTTGAGCCGTACAGGCTGAGCAGAAACGATTTCAGTACTCCATTTTCAATGATCGTGTTGTTCTCCGACTTGAAGCCGTCTGTTGTAAAAAAGTACCCGCTGGCAAGTTCATCTGATACTGGTCTGGAATGTACAGACAATCTCTTGTCAGCTATGACCTCTCCAAGAGAATCCTTGAAAATTGAAGTCCCGGTTATCATGGGATAATCTCTCAGATAGCTTGTGAGCATGGAAGTGAAATCCTCCATGCATTCCGGAGTAACAATTACATCCCCGGTAAAGCTTCCCTTAAGGGTTTCAGTCACAGTCTGCTCCGTGGACTGACTCATAAGCCTGTCAACTCCTCCATACGAACGAAGTTGGCTGGAAAGATCCTTTGATGCAACAACTGCATAATTAAATGAGGATGTTTTCTTACCGACTTTGCTGGTAAACATAACCATAAGGTTGTATCCGCCCTGAACAGAATGAAAGCTGACCCCATTGGAGTTGTTGTAATATCTGTGCTGCGCTGTATGGTCAAGAACAGCCTGCTCCAGTATGAGGGAAGGATACTTTTCTCTGGTGTACTTTAGAAAAGTCTTCATTCTGGCGTACATAAGGTCAAGGTCAGGCTCTTCCGACCCTCTACTGAAACTTTCCTCCGGTTGTTTTTCTGCTATTACATTTGCAGGATCAGCTTCACCAGCTTCCACTAGTTCAACCACTTCAGCAACACAGTTACGGATTGATTCTTCATCAGTTCTGTTCATAGAACTGGATCCCTTTTTTTCTTCTCTGATTCCGGAAAGAGAAAGGCTGGTGTCATCAGTAGTCCTCAACAGAGAAATATTCCCGCTGTCAACTGTCAGTTCAGTTTTCCTTGCAAGGGAAAGGCTGCATGCGGCGTGGGTCATGCCTGCATTAAGAAGTGCTTCTATGCAGGAAAGTGATACATTGTGGTGGTCTGCCATTACTTTCCTCCCAGATTTATCATACACTTGATGGCAGGGCCGCCCATTCCAACCGGGATAGACTGCTTCTTACCGCACATACCCTTCTTCCAGGACATGTCATCAGAGACAGCAGTAACAGTTTTCATCATATCAAAAGCAACACCGGAAATGGTTACATCCTTTAAGGCTCTTCCTATTTTGCCGTGCTTTATCTCATACCCGAGAACAATACCGAACATGAACTCGCTGGTGGAATCAGCCTCTCCATTACTCGGCTTCATCAGGTAGTATCCGTCCTTAACTGAGGCGATCATGTCTTCAATTTTGCTCTTACCTGGAAGGATTGCCGTATTCCTCATTCTGATAATCGGTTCATCATTGAAACGATAAGCACGTGCGTTTCCTCTCGGTTTGTCATCGAACAGGATTGAAGTTTCCTTATTATGCATGAACCGTTTCAAGACTCCTTCATCGATCAGCACTACATCTTCCGCTTCAGTACCTTCATCGTCGACGAATATCGGTACAGGGCAGAGTTCTCCATAAGCAGAATTCGCGAAGTCGACCATGGTGATCAGAGGGCTTGCGACCTCCTGATTAATGTAATCACCAGCGATCGAACCCCCTCTTACTCCATCAGCTTCAGTTGTATGTCCGATAGCCTCATGAGAAAGAATTCCAGCAAGATCAGCGTCAAGAATGCATTCTTTTACACCTGCATCCGGATAGATCCCATCAGCTTTGCGACGAAGGTGACCGTAATGCTGATCCATCTGCTCAAAAAGTGAATCCGGCGTGGTGAAGACATCCTCGAACTGCCCCAGACCGCCATATACAT
>JAGLQD010000160.1 GCA_023136985.1 Candidatus Sabulitectum sp.
CGGGTCTCCTCAGTGCTTCCCTCCGTGCAAGGGTTTCTGAACTTAATTCAACTGCTGCGGAAAGATCATACTGGCCAAGTCTCAGGGCATCTGCCGGATGGAGCTGGAATGATGACACACTGGATGATATCAACCGTATGTTTGAGTACGATGGTTTTAATGCAGGAGTTAATCTGTCCTGGAATGTGTTTGACGGATTTCTTCGGGAATCAAGGATCAATTCTGCAAGAGCGTCCAGTCTTGCATCTCAGGCTTCTCTTGAAACTCTCGAGAACAGTGTTCATGCATCGGTGGAATCAATCAGTAACTCGCTTAGAATAGATATTCGATATTACTCTGATTCTCAATTAATGCTGGAGCAGGCACAGGAACAGTACAGGCTGTCATTGATGTCCTACGAGATGGGTGCTCTTCGCCTTATGGATCTACTGGATGCGCAGGCTGACCTTGCACAGTCGGAGGCTAATCTGGTTTCTGCCAGAGTGGCAGCTCTCACAAGTGAGGCTTCTCTTATGATTCAGCTGGGCAGAATGCCCCGACTGGGAGAGTAGTGCGGAAACAATATCTGCTGTTGATGTTTATCCTGGTTGTTCCTCTTCTGGGGGAGAACATGTGGGAGAGCCACGGACACAACTATTCTTATCATTCCTACGGTTCGCCTGATGATGAAAAAGTTATTTTCCCGGTGGTATGGGACATCAGGTCTGCCAATGATCTGGTTCTTATATGGCAGAAGATATTCGGTATCTCCGGTGGGAATCCAATCTATTCCATACTCGAGGAATCTTTTGAGAGCGGGTTCAATACTGCTCTGGTCAGAGCCGAACTCACAGATAAATGGTTTCCTGATCAGCCGGGAGCTGTCGGTGATAAATTCTTTCCTCTTGCAGGAGCAGTGCGGGACATCGGGCTTCATCTTATGGTTGGAGGGCTTAAGACAGATCTGTATGAGCAGGAACACAATCAGGCAGCCCTTGATTACCTGAAACTGTACATCCCTCTTACTGCCGGCGATCATGAAGGTGATGTGATCGGCTGCTTTACCTTTGATGAACCGGATGTTAAATATGTGGTATTTCCTGAACAGGCTGATCAGTGGATTGATTTTGTCTCTTACTGGAACGAGACATGCCGACAGGAGCTGGATCTTCCTGTGCTGTCCTACTTTGCCAGATACGGCACAAAGAATTCTGAAGGCTATGTGGAGTACTTCACTGATACAACATCAGTTCTGAACAGAATGTCACGATTTACAGATATGGTTGGCATGGATATGTATCCTGTGAAGAACAACAGCAGAAGAACCGATCTGTTGAACGCGGTCATGGATGATCTTGTTTTTACCGCAGCCACAGACCTTGTTCAAAACGATCCTCTGCAGATCCAGGCATTGAACAGCAAAGATGAGGTTATCAGAATCTTTGTTTCCGGGGATTCAGCAGAGATCACCGTGGATAATGTTTTATGGGCCGGTATGGACCTCAGTCTTGAGACCTGCTGGTCAGCTCCTCTTCCATTTCTGCCTGACTTTATGGCAGCTTCTGATTTCAGAGCCGGTTACGCTGTGCAGGAAGCTCCAGGATATGTAAACAGCGGCGTGGTTCTGTGGAAACAAAACCAATCGGTGGATGAAGCAGTGGTTCTGATCAGCCACGGGGGAATTCCTCTGTTCAGCCAGCTACCGGCTTTTTCAGGTTCCAGCACCATGACCCCGCTTTTTTTCTGTGTAGGGCAGACCGATTACTGGGCTGATCTTCAGGAGGTTGATGGGATCATAGGTCATGGAAGACTTGCCATACTGGCTGGGCTGGAAAATTCGTATGGCGATAGATTCCTTATGCTCTACACAGCATCAGCCGGAGGCTCTTCCACCATGGAAACAGCATTCGATATTCCCATTCAGTTGGATTTTCAGGCTGAGATCGCCATATGGGGAACATTCTGGGGTACATGGTACGAAACAGGAACCGCCCAGACTGTTGCCTCCAGTGGCTTTGTGATCGTTGACGATAATGGAGATTACATTACGCTGAATCAGATCAGCAGGGAGCAATGGCAACTGTTTCCATCCACAGGAGCTTCCAGGTTCAGTGATCTTTTTGGATCTTCCGAAATGCCGGACATCATTCGCATTTGCAGGATTGACAGCAATTCTCCTCCGTTCTTTGCAGGTAGAGATCTGCTTGTGGGATGGTTCAGCAGTCAGGAGAGAATCGTTGCTGTGAGTTCCCCTTCAACAGGTGAAGGTCTGAGTCAGATCGATTCCATTGCAATTCAGGGATTACCAGGAGAAGTCACAGGATTTGATCTGTTCCATAATGATTACAGATATTTTGATTCTCTTGTCTTTACCCTAGCAGGCGGGGATGTATACAGTGGAACAAGTTCAATGGATACCGGAGTTTCTACCGGTACTGTAACCGTCAGCAAGGTGAATTACTGTAATGGTGATACGGTTCTCACGGGAGTGCGGGTAATGCATACCAGAGATTCTTATCGAAGTGTTCTTATCCCGTCCGAAGAGGGCTACTATATACCTCTATGTGAAATATACAACGACAAGGTAGATCAATGGCGGTTTCAGTGGTATCCCGAAGTTCATCAGGTAGGAATGGACCTGGGGGTGAAGCAGACTGATCGGGATAACACACTTTTTGCGGTGGTTCAGTCGTATGGAAGACACGGTTTTGCTCTGCCAAGCTACTGCGCATCTCCTGATACAATGCTTTACCTTGTGGCAGCTCCCATTGTTGCAGGAGCACGGGGTTTTGTTTTCTATGCTCTTGATATTTCCATGATGAGCGGTAACGGAGGAGATGATGGTTATTCAAGAGCTCCATTCCTTCTTCAGAACTGGGGACCCAGCAGAGATACAGAGAATGTTGACATGGTTGGGGTGGTACACAATGCAGTTGCCTCTCTTACAGGCAACGCAGCTAACGAAACTGACTATCTGAGCGCTCTGGTAGACACAACCTGGAGGGTTATGGATCAAAATGCAGTGTTTAACCGCAGCGAGGCTGATACATTACTGAATTTCATAGCTCTGGAGAACTCAACCAGTGATACGATTCTAGTTATTGCAGTAAATGAATCCACTTCACAGACTCCATTTGATCCTGGGATTGTTTTTGCCGATCTGCCTTCCAGTTTCGGTATTGTCTCTTCGGAAGGTTTTACTCCAGGGCTTATTTATCCCGTGAGCGGATCCATGCTGGAACTTGACTATTCTGCCATGGATGGAGTGACAGCCAGTCTGATCACGCTGGCTTCAGGCTCTGGGCAGCAGGGATCAGGATGGTTTTTAAGCACTGCGACCAGTTCTCTGGGAATAACATCAATCAATTTTTCCCTGCCTTTGCAGGAAACAGGTGAGCTGGTGCTTTATGACCTTGCAGGAAGAAAGATAAAAACTCTGTGGATAGGTACCGGTAACGGCTTTTTGAGTTCTGCGGATGTGGAAAAGGGAGAATTCCCTGCAGGATTGTATTTTGTTACACTCACCGGAGAGAACACCATTTCAACAGGGAAGTGCCTACTTTGGTAAATCCTGGAAATAGTGGGTTTACCTTGAACTGGAATACCATGCTTCCACAGGCTGCTGAGCTTTTCCGAACTGAGACAAATTTTACTGCTATGGGTAAAAGATGTCTGTCGGTGGCACTATCCACCGGGGCGGAACTCTTGTATAATGAGGGTCGTTACCAGGATGCGCTGGATCTGGTAGATATGGCCTGGGAGGCAGATCCCGGATGGCAGAGAAATATTGATTTAGTTATAGAAATAAACAGAGCACAATCTCTTGTACAGGAGGAAATTTGATGGGAAGAATAGCTTTTTTGTTCCCCGGACAGGCCTCGCAGGCAGTTGGCATGCAGGCTCACCTCAGGGATTACCCCGAGGCAGCGGATTTCTTGGATAAAAGCTATGAATTCAGTGGGTTGCACAATCTAATGGAGATAATAAGCAACGGACCTGCTGAGCAGTTAACAAAAACTAATTATGCACAACCGGCAATTACTATGGTGAGCATAGCAACCCTCAGAGTGTTGCAGGTAGCCGGAATTCAACCTGAAGGGACGGCTGGCCATAGCCTTGGAGAATACTCAGCTCTTGTTGCTGCAGGAATTCTTTTGCCTGAAACTGCTGTAAGACTCACAAGAATTCGCGGAGAACTCATGCAGAAATGTGCCGATATGTACCCAGGCGGTATGCAGGCCATTCTTGGTATGGATCTGGAGAAAGTAACAGAGATCGTGAACACAGCAAGTGCAAAGGGGCCGGTTGGCGTTGCCAATATGAACTCCAGCGGACAGGTTGTTATATCCGGCGCCAGGGTTCCACTGGAATACGCCGGCAAGCTTTGCTCAGAGGCTGGGGCAAGAAGAGTTATTCCTCTGAAGGTGTCAGGCGCCTGGCACAGTCCTCTGATGGATGATGCTGCCCGCGGGCTTGACGGGCCGGTAAGGGAAGCAGCTTTTTTTGATCCGGGGATTCCTGTTGTGGCCAATGTTACTGCCAGCTACATAACAGGGGTTGAAGAGAGCAGAGATCTGCTTATCAGACAGGTCACTTCGCCGGTTTTATGGGCGGATTCCATGAAGCTTATGATAGAGAACGGCTTTGACACATTTGTTGAAGTGGGTCCGGGAAGGGTTCTTCAGGGGCTTCTTTCCAGAAATCGTGATGTTACCGTTTACGGTACCCATGACGCGGATGCATTAAAGAAGACACTGGACGAGTTGAGCTAGCAGCAGAGGGAGTTCGCCTGCGATCAGATGTACTCCCCTGTTCTTCGCCTTGAATACATTGGCTGGAAGCTGTGTAACTGAAAGAGGGAATCATGTATGGAGTGATCTTCAGCGATGGGATCAAGTCTGATTTTCTTCAATTCAACTCAGGTACCAGAGCAATTATCAGCCTTGCTGACAAAAAGGGACACCTTGTTGTATGATGCATCATACTTGTGTGTTGCCTCTGCGTGGCTTAACCTGTTAGTAATCGGCCTTAGGTAAACATAGAAAAGTGCTCAAATCCGACTGGATCAGCATAGCTGGGTCCAACTTGGAATAGATGGCAGGAGAATGCTTTGTATAGTAATGACATACTTCGTCGAATCAGGTACTCGATGGATATCAGCGATTCGGGAATGATTGAGATATTTAATAAGGCAGGTCTGCAGGTTACCAGAAACCAGGTTTGCAACTGGCTCAGCAGAGATGACGACCCTGCTTTTCAGAAATGTTCCGATACACAGTTCTCTAGCTTTTTGAACGGCTTGATCATCGATTTGCGCGGCCCTAAAGACGGGCCTCAGCCTGAACCTGTCAACCGGCTCACAAACAACATGATACTTAAGAAACTGAGAATTGCTCTTAACCTGAAAGCGGAAGATATTCTGGAGCTTCTGAAACTGGCAGGCTTTACATTGAGCAAACATGAACTCAGCTCTCTGTTCCGTAAACCGGAGCACAGACACTTCCGGGAATGCAAAGATCAGACTCTGCGCAGATTTCTTAAGGGAATGCAGCTGAAGTATCGTCCCAATATTGAGGAGCAGCCGGACAATGGCTGATCAGCTCAATAACCCGTTACACGGTATTACACTGGAGAAAATAGTTACAAGTCTTCAGGAATATTACGGCTGGGAAGAATTGGGACTATTGATAAAAATTCGTTGTTTTGACAGCGATCCTTCTGTGAAATCCAGCCTCAAGTTTCTCAGAAAGACCCCATGGGCAAGAACTAAAGTTGAAGATCTGTACCTGATCACCGAGAAGCGGAAGAAGAGAAAACGCCGAAAAGCAGAGATGAAGCGTCTTAACAAAAGATAGATATTCATGGAGTGAAGATTATGCCTGAAAAGAAAACAGTCCTGAAAGTTCCATCGCGAAGACACTGGCCAAGAGGTATTTCTATACTTCATGAAGACAGAGACATCCTTGTAATAAACAAAGTCAGCGGCCTGTTAACAATGGGCACCGATAAGGTCAAAGAGAATACAGCATATTACCTGCTACAGGATTATGTGCGAAAGGGGAATCGTAAATCCAAGAATCGCATATACATCGTCCACAGGCTTGACAGAGATACTTCCGGTATCATTCTTTTTGCAAAAACCCCCAAGGCAAAACACTATCTTCAGGATAACTGGCACAGTTTCAGTAAGACATACTATGCCATTGTGCACGGATCCATGAAAGAGAAAGAGAGCCTGATCACCTCTTATCTGGAGGAAGACAGCACTTTCAAAATGCACTCTACCAGTGACGATAAGAAAGGCAAGCTCGCAAGAACCGGATACAAGGTAATAAAAGAGACAGAGTTTTACAGCCTTCTTGAAGTTGCCCTTCTAACCGGCAGAAAGAATCAGATCCGCGTTCATCTCGCAGACAAGGGCAATCCTGTTTTTGCTGACAAAAGATACGGCGTTAAGGAAAAAGGAAAACTTGCTCTTCATGCAGCAAAACTCATAATAACCCACCCTCACTCGAAACAGCAAATGATATTTGAAGCAAAACTCCCCGATTATTTTGACGAGCTGATGAAAAAGACCGTTACAGATGGGAGTAATGCCCGAAAATGAAGCAACACACTTCACCTGTTGTTATCAGTAACGGAAGAACAGTTGCGCTTGAGAAGGTGTCTCTACATTCAAAAACATACAGTGAAGAATGGATCCAGGATATCTGCTTTCGAAGCCCGGGCTTGTTGCCAATTGAAGAACTTGAGCCCACATTTGCCGGGATGATACCTATTTGCAGGGAACTTCCCACTAAAGCAGGCTCTATCGACCTGGTGTATGTAAACGAATCAGGTTTCATTACTATTGGTGAATGCAAGTTGTGGAGAAATCCAGGGTCAAGGAGAAAAGTTGTTGGTCAGATCCTGGACTACGCTAAGGATCTGGCAAAGTGGGATTACTCGAAATTCGAAGTAGAATGTTTGAAGGCGAGGAAAGAGAGAGACAAGAGCTTGTTTCAGATAGTAGAGGAATTCTATCCTGAGGCAGAAGAAGCAACCTTCATTGATAATCTTCAGAACAATCTGAACAAGGGCCGTTTCCTTTTGACGATCATCGGGGATGGAATTCGGACAAACATGGAAGAACTCACCAATTTTATTCACAGGAACGGAAGCCTGAATTTCACACTTGGTCTGATCGAGCTTCCCATTTACAGGAACCCCGATAACGATGAACTGATTGTTACTCCAAGAGTTCTTGCGAAAACAAAGGAGATTGAAAGAGTTGTTTATCGATGTGTGGATAAGCTCATAGAAGAGGACATTGAAAGGGGAGAAGAGAACAGCAGAACCATCTCAGAGACTGTTTTCTTTGAAAGATTGCATAAATCTGTTGGCAAGGCAGTCACTGACTCATTCAGAGCATTTGTTGGAGAACTCTCTTCAGAACTGCACATCATTCCTAAATTGGGGCGTGGTAAAAAACTTTCGATTAATCTGAAATCTCTGAATGACTTATGTAACTTTGCTTCCATCCAAGAGGATGGGGAAGTCTGGTTTTACGGTATTGTCTCCAAGACGGAAGAAATCGGCAGCAGACAGATAGGCATCGATTACTTGAAGAAACTTGCCGTTATTGTAAATGGTGAATATTGCGATAAATACAAGCAGTGGTTCTGGTGTGTGAAAAGAAGTGGAAAGCACATTCAACTGAAGAATTACATGAAATATAGCAGTGAATGGAAGTTATTAATTTCACAGATAATGGATGAGATCCGTAAATTTGAGAAAGAGGAGTAATCACTCTTCACTGGGCTATTGGCTGAATCTTAAAAGCAAAGTAATGTATATTTCCCCTTGTAAACTCTAATCCGTATTTTTTGATTCGTGTTTCCACCAGTGCAGTAAAAGTCCGCCTATTACATTGCCACTTACTGCAAGTACATGAAGCACCTTATGCTGAAAACCTGTCAATAGCCCAAGAATTACCAGCATAAGTGCTACTCCAAAGAAGAACATCGGATGAATACAGTTTAACAGGTTTCTCATTTTTAGCACCTCTCCAATTCTTTCCATAAAATCAGAACTGTCTTTCTCGTTCCCTGGTGTTCACATTCAGCAAAATTGCATGTGTATTCAGCGAATATGAATCAGTTACTTCCCAGCAGATACAATTCCAGCTCGATCTTGAGTTGACGCCAGTTGGGTAGTTTGCTTTCAAGCAGGGCATAGAACTCTGAATTGTGTTTCTCGCTTACCACATGGCAGAGCTCGTGGATGATCACATAATCGATGAACCTTGTGGCGACTTTTATCAACTCACGGTTAAGAGTTATACGGTTCTGTTTCCTGGAATAGCTTCCCCATCTCTTGTTCATCTTGCGCAGAATAACCTCAGGTACAGCAGCCGGTGAAAAATCAAAGAGTTTGAAACAGGCTTGAACTCTTTCCGGAAACACCCGCCGGGCAGATGCAATGTACCAGTTTTCCACCATCAGCCGGGCAATTGAAGAATCCTTAGTACCTGCAAGGAACACATTCAAGACGCCGTGCTGCAGTGAAACTCTCTCAGAGATGCAACTACCGTGCAGCAGTAACTTGTAGGAACGACCCCGGTACTGGAATGTTTCTCCGCTGACATACTGCTTCTCATCACAATTCTTGAACTGGGCAAAGAATCTTTTCTGTTTCAATACCCACCTGAGCTTTCTAACAAGGAAAGATTCTATTCTGTCAGGCGTAGCATCAACAGGGGCTTTTACAAGCAGTTCTGAATTGGGATACACTGTTGCAGCGATGGTCTTTCGTTCTTCAAGAATCAGATGGTAGTCAATAGCTACATTGCCGTGTTCAAAGCTCATTGTTGAACTCATCGGTTCTCCACTGAAAGATCCCAGAATCTGGATATAATGGAATCTATCTCCTCAATTCCCAGAGCGATATTGTACTCGTCTTTCACAACATCAAAAAGATAATCTTCCATTTCCAGGCTTACTCTTCTTTTCACTTCAATGTTGCTGTCCCAGTCGACTATCTTATTAATTTCAATAATGTCACAAAGAGAGGTGACAATAAGACAAAGCTTATCAGATGGTACAGAGTGGTGGGAGAACATGGCAACAATGCTTCTGTAAAAAGGATGGTATTTCTTATCGCTTTTTAAGGAAGTGGGGATATCACTGTCTTCATAGTTCTGCACCTGTGACTGAAAGTCGCGGGCAGCGTCAAAAAGAGTTCTGATGTCTTCCTGACGGGCAATCTTCAGTTGTTCAATCAAAGCCTCAATCTTTTTACTGAATCTGCCGTAGAATTCAGGG
>JAGLQD010000161.1 GCA_023136985.1 Candidatus Sabulitectum sp.
TGCTCATTGATGGTTCGCTTTGTCTGAGCTGCAATAGCCTCGGCTTTTGATTTATTGGAAAGGCCGTATTCTGTTTTTTCTATGTATTCGTTGAAGGCACTGGTTTCCGATAAGCAGAGTGGTTCTGACAGCTCTATCACATATTCAGATGAGACATACTTATCAAGAATACGCTTGATCTGATCCCGGTACTTGGAGAAGTCAATTTCTTCAGCATTTTTGATCTTCTGAATTTTCTTCAACTCCAGGAATTTCTTCAAGTCTTTCTGGTATCGAACAAGTTTTCGACCATCGAACTTTCTCGCAAAATCATGCAGCATGCCACAGGCTGAGAACTGCCTGACGAATTTGTTCACCAGTTCGTAAAAATTCTCTCTAACTACAACATCTTCTTCCAGCACTCTAATGTATTCTTCATTATCTTTTTTGTTGCGAACCGCATTAAAGATGGAGTGCAATTCCTGATATATCCGTTCCAGTTCAGCAATTTTTTCGTCAGTGTTAAGCAAAGCTCGATGAATATCTGCGGGATCATAATTTGAGAACAGAGTCATGGCATCATAAAGGTTCTTTGCATTTTTTGAATAGTCGATAATGAAACCATTTACCTTTGCCTCATGCTCATCATCTCCGTCAAAAAGGCGGTTCACACGGGCGATTGCCTGGAGCAGATTGTGGTTCTTCAATTGCTTCGCCAGATAAAGAAAAGTATTTCTGGGTGCGTCAAACCCGGTCAGCAGCTTGTCAACAACTATCAGTATTCGAACTCCTGAAGGATCTTCTTTGAATTCTCTAATAAGCATTCGTTCTCTCTTTTCAAGGGAAGAGCCATACTTGTGCTTTTCCTCAGCAAGCCATTCTGCAACCACCTTCTTGTGCTCCGGCAGCTTATCATCTTCTTCCTTATCAACTGATTCAGAGATGATGACGGCAACAGGAATGTCATTCTGCAGTTCAAATGCACGCAAAAACATTATTGCAGCGTATTTTGATGGAGCAACCACCTGGGCTTTCAGCCCGGTGTCTGAAAATTCAGAATAGTGGTCAAGAATATCAAGAGCGATTGTTTCGATTCTCTGTGAGGTTTCAAGTACGATTTGTGAAGAGTTGAATTTTCGCTGCAGATCTTTTTTCTGGCTTTCAGTCAAGTCTGATGTTATTCTGTCATAGAATCGGTCAAGCAGGGAATTCTGTACTTTCTGCTCAACATATCTTGCCTGGTAGATAAGGGGCAGTACGACATTATCTGCCTCAGCTTCAGAGATGGTATACGCATCAATAATGCCACCGAACTTGGCGGCGCTGGATTTCTCTTTCTTCATCAAAGGGGTTCCGGTAAAAGCGATCTGGCAGGCATTGGGCAACAACCTGTTTAATGCAGCGTTTGCCTTGCCTCCCTGGGTTCTGTGTGCTTCATCAATAAGAATGAATACATTCGGATCAGGGTCTACATAATCAACCACCGATGAGAATGAATCAAACTTGTGTATAAGGGCGGTTAAAACACGCTGGTCTTTCTGGCGAATCAAAGAAAGCAGTTCAGCAGCAGAGGCAACCCGTCTTACATCTTTTTTGATGTTACATGCAGCAAATGTTTCGCTTATCTGTTTATCAAGAGTTCGCCTGTCTGTAACTATCAGTACCCGTGGCAGTACTATTTCAGGGTCATCGATCAGGCTCTTTACCAGCATAACCATTGTAAGGCTTTTGCCGGACCCCTGTGTATGCCAGATCAATCCGCCGTTGCGTCTTCCATGTTCATCAAAGGTTTTCAGTTTTGCAAGTGTCTTCTTCACCGCAAAGTACTGCGGATATCTGGCAATCTTCTTAATTGACCCGTCATAAAGAATAAAATTGCGAACCATGTCAAGCAGTCGGACAGGCTCAAGCAATGAATAAAGCCCGATATCCTGCGCAGTAACTGCTCTGTCAAAAGTCTGGGTGTAACCGCCGCGCACCAGGTCATCGGCAATACGAGAAGCAATGGATGTATTAACAGATTTGTTCACCACAGTGGCAACAGTGTCGACTGAGAACTCACTTTCTTTCCAGTGAGCGTAAAACCGCTCAGGTGTGAGCATTGTACCATACTTCAGAGAATGCACATTGCAGGCAATAAGGATCTGCGGGAAAAGGAAAAACTTTGGCACCTGCCCTGCCCCCTGATTTCGAACCATCTGTGCAACTGCTTCAGAAACCTTTACAGATTCTTTCTTGTTCTCAATAACAGCAAAGGGAAAACCATTAACAAACAAAACTATATCAGGCCTTCTGGAATGCCTTTCAAATATCTCAAACTCGGAGCAGACATGAAAAACATTCCGAGAAGGTTCTTTAAAATCAACAAATTTCATCTGCGGTGAAACACGCCTGCCAGAAACCATTTCAGACACTGCTCTGCCTGAAAGCAGCAGAGAATAAACAGACCGGGATGCTTCAAACACACCACCGCTCATATCAACCTGTTCAAACTCGTACACGGCATCACGAATGCTTTTTGAGGAAACGGAATTACCATTAATTGACCGCAAAGCAGAATACGCAATATCACGCAGTACATACTGCGAGCTGCTCTCACGCATGTTTCTAACTTCACTACGGGACAAGTATGAATAGCCCATGTTAACAAGTTCAAGCAACGCCGGTATCTGCGATGACGAGGCTTCATCAAAGTCGGGCAGTCTGTAGTCAGCCATTATTTCTTGTCCTTAATCCGCTTGGCTTTTTCAACAACTCTGTCAAAATCAGACTCGAATAACTTATCTTGAACAATGCGATACTTTTCAAACTCACTTTCAGCAAAAGCAGAAGCAATCTTTTTTGAGATACTGCCTTTGTCAGTCAGAATATTCCTGTCATCAAACTCCAGGAATCTATCAAGTCGCCCAGCCCAGTCTTCCATTGTCATTGGAATTCTGCGTATGGCCCTGTCTTCAGCCAACTCAAGGTAAGCATTTACTATTCGGGCAAATGAAGCAAGTTCTTCTTTGCTCAGATAATTCTTAGCAACTGCAACATCTCTTTTCTGGATTTTCCCGGAAGGGCCATTTGCCCATGCAGTAAGACCCATGTGCGGATTGTCACTTTTTGCTCGCTCTCGAATAAGTTCGGGAGCGGTGTGTCCGTGAATGGCGAAATGCAGTTTGTTCTGTACACGGGCAAAAAACTCCCTTGTTGTGGGAGCATTTTTGTCATAGTCAACACTGGTTGCATAAATGTCTGTAATCTTCTGGTAGAATCGGCGCTCACTAAGTCTTATCTCTCGAATCTCTTCGAGCAATTGCTCATAGTAATCCTCGCCTAAAAAAGCTCCATTTTCCAGACGCTTCCTATCAAGTACATAACCCTTGATAGCATATTCGCTTAAAATACTTGTTGCCCATTTGCGGAACTGTGTTGCTCGAACGGAATTAACTCTGTAGCCAACAGAGATGATTGCATCGAGGTTGTAGAATTGTACATTGTAGTTCTTGTCATCTGATGCAGTTATCCGGAATTTCCGGATAACTGAATCAGAATCAAGTTCTTTACTTGAAAAGATGTTTCGAAGATGCTCGTTAACAGTTCTAATATTTACATCAAATAGAACTGCTATGAGTTTTTGGGTAAGCCAGATAGTTTCATCTTGATAACGGACCTCAATACTGTCTTCATCATTTTGTGCGGTAAATATTAGAAACTCAGCGGTGCTGTTTCGAATTTGAAGTGTTTTGTTCATCCTGCTCCTCTACAAGTCAGATATAGGTATTTTCTTTTCATCTATATCTGATACCGGGAATAGCTGATTAATGACTTCAACAGCGAATAGAATATCTTTCATTCCATAAGGATTAATGCTAAGATCACCGTGAGCCATTGCGTTTCTATAACTTGCGGTACTTTTTGGCAAATCCTTCATAAATGTATCTTCTGGTTCTTTGTAACCTGAGCCTGCTTTTTTCTTGAAGAAATCAGTAAGTTCTTTAGGTATCTCACCTCTTGTAATGTTTTCTTCCTTAATTAAATTGTTTTGAATAGCATCATTAAGGAGCCCACTTAGTCCTCCTTTGTTGCGGTTTAATGCACATTTTAAAGCGTTTTCAAGGGCTCTAATAGCAAGATATCCTGCTTCACAATTGAGAGGGTAGTAAAACCATGAGTACATCCACATGTTCAGAGCGATTGCAATCATTGATTGAACACTATCTGGAACTGTTGAGTTGACATGAATACTTGAGGCAGTTTTGTAATAATCCTCTATTATTTGAGGTCTGTAACCTCCCAGAGTTTTGTCATATGTGTGAATACATGTTACTCTGGGATCAGGTTCATAGAGACTTTCTATTTTCTTCAATATTTCAACCATTATCCCACCACCTTACAAAACTCAGGAAGGCGAATTGTACCGGTAACAAGATTATTCAACAGATACTTTTTCTGATCTCGAAGAAGAGCAAGTTTCCTTTCAAGAGCCTTTATCTCGGAGTCGGAGGAGGAGAGGATGGAGGCGATGGCCTTTTGCTCGGGAAGGCAGGGGAGGGGGATCGGTAGATTTATGAGATCTTTCTTCAGAAAGCCACTTATTGATGTGCCTTGGTTCAACCTGGTGAGCTTTCGAACATGTCGTTTCAGTTGATAAGTCAAATACCTTGCATTAGTAGAGTTATTGATTATCACAAGATTCTGGAAATCTTGGCTGGTACAAATATCACATTTACTTAACGCAACTTTACCAACAGCAACTCGGCTCACAACCAAGATGCTATTTGCTGGAATTATCTTTGTTGCTGAAAGCTTTACAGCTTCTTCTGAGATGAATCTATGTATTTTGAAATCATCGATTTCATCTATTTTCAAGTCAGAACTTGATATCCAAGGAATATTGCCTTCCCAAAAAGTTGAATTGCCTTTAGATGGTGTCCCACCTGAAAGAACCATAGCAAGACTGCTGATTTTGGTTTTTTCCCACTCCCCATCAAACCCAGGCAACCGCTGCTCACCGGAAAGAAGCTTCTGCATCAACCCTTTCTTGATGTTCCATTTCTTTTCAATCTTTTCTTCATACTTCTGAATTGACTTGTCCCAGCATTCAAGAACTGAAGCGATTGCTTTTTGCTCGGGGAGAGGGGGGAGGGGTATGAATACTCTTGATAGTAGGGCGGTGTTTAGACATGCCATGGTTCCCCCTACAGCGATGTTCCGCATGTGGTTTTTGAACGTCTGTCGGTGGAAGACGCTACTAACGTAAAGCGGAAACAAGTATTTACAGTTTGGTCGAACTCTTAGCAATCGGCCTGAGAATAACCATCCTTCTTCACGAACAGAGACCAAGGAATTTCTATCAACGGATCCAACTCTACTAAAAACGATATCTCCCATCTTTAGAATGTACCGTGACAGCCTTTTCTTATCCTTATCTGAAACGAGTGGAAGATTACGATGAACGATACCAAGTTCACTCAGATGCTCGACGGTTACAATTGGTGTGCCATCATCGACATAATCACGTTCATGCAATTGAGCACCAAATGGACCAGTCCTCACGCTGGCAGCATTCTCCAGACGAGAACAATTCCACCTTTCCGGTATCCACCCAACCTTTGTCTTCCTGTAACCTTTTCGGTTCTTGTTCTTGTCTTTCATTTGCAAAACCATTCTTTTTCACTGTGCACCGGGTTGTAACTTCTGAATTTCTTCAGCGGTCCGGCGGATGTATTGGCATACTCACCGATTTTCCCAAGAATCATCAAATGCACAAATGAGTACATTAGCCTGTTCAAAGAGGCTGCAATGTATCTTGATGATCTACGTCTAAATTCTTTGTTGTCAGTAATAGAGAGTTGCTGCATTTCTGGATATTCCTGCATTAGAACAAGCTCTATCCATTTTCCCCATGCATCGTCTGGGTTACTAGATTTTGGCAGATCCTCGTAAAGAATAAGATCCAGATTTGCATATCGATCTCTTAATGCGAAGTCGTTAATTACCTTTACCAATCCTTGAAATACAGGATTTGTTCTGAAGAAATACAAGTCTTTCTGAGTAGTACCCTTCCCTATAAAATCATCAGAGTAACAATGACTGAAGACATATTCGAAAAGCTTCGCAATGTTGTGATTGAAATCCTTCTTGATTGCTGTCATCGTTGGAAGCTTTCCCGTATTCTCCAGTGTATAGAAACAGAAAATACATTTCAGCAAACGTTCCAATCCGTTTGCTAAAAGAATTAAAGGAACATCAATTGCTTCATTGTAATAATGCTCTTCCTGAATTAGTTTGATACCGGTAGAAATAAGCTCCGAAGAGATTCTTACTTCTTCTGCTAGAGTTCCGCGAATGACAAGTTCTTTCAAGTTGGTCACGATTTTCCTGTTGACTTAGTAGGTGGTCTTGAGATTGTCTGCATTCTTAACCTCTCGGCATATGTTGAGCTGTTTCCAAAATGGAAACAACTGAAAATTCTGCATAATTCAAAATGCTGGATAGATCGCGTGCAGACCAGAACTCTTTATTCTGATCATCTAACTGTTTTGCTTCCTCGAATTTTGCAAACTTACCATTCATAATCCTGATTTTCCTGGTTACTATCCTCCCGTTGAACTGTTTCCAAAGTAGAAACAGTTGAATATTCTGAATCATTATTCTTTTCGCTTAGCATTGCAATCATCTCAATGGCTTTCATATCCATCTTTGAGAATGCAAACCATTTTTTACCCAGATCTTTCAGACTTGCCCCGAAATGGTAAATTTCAGTTTCATCGATAATCAAAAAGCGGTCGTGAGCTTTGGTGAATTCTAGTATCTCAATTTTCGTGTATTGACTATTGTGTTTCTCTAAATCCTGCCTGAGAATTCTGGTGATTTTCTTTGTGTAGATTGTTGCCGAAACGGCTTTCTTTCTTTTTGTGAAAAGCTGTAGAACAGATTCATCAATGAAGTTGTCTATAAGCAGTATTGATTTATGGGCAGACTTCACAAGATCGGAGATAAATAGATAAGCATCAAAAACCTGGCCATCATAGAAAATCCCCTGTTGAGGTTTGTTATCTCTGGATTCAAGAGCATCCAGTATTGTGTCTATCTTTTTTTCAGTTTCAATTTGTTTGATATCGGTTGCTATCTGCCTTTGTTCGATGTTGTTGATCCGATTGAACAGGATTGCGTTTTGGAAAAGGAGTTTTCGCATTTCCACAAAAGCCTGTATTATTTTGATACTGATTGTGATCGCAATATCACTTTTTAGTATTCCGGCAAGCATTGAAACTCCTTGCTCGGTAAATACAAAAGGCATTTTTCTACGTCCACCACGATTTTCTTTTGATATCACAATTTGTGATATCAAAACTTTTACTTGCAGTTCTTTAAATTCATCCTTGGTCAGCTGGAACATAAATTCCGGGGGGAATCTTTTGTTATTTCTTTTCACCGTTTGATTTAATGCTCTGGTTTCAACATCATACATTAGAGCCAGATCGCTATCCAACATTACTTGTGCACCGCGAAGAGTGAAAATACTATTTTTTATATCATCAGTTGCAACAGTAAGACTCTTATTTTCCATCACCGTCTCTACTATCCTCTTGAGGTCACAACTTGTGACCTCAAGTTGAAAGTTTCTATATTCATTTTGAAGAATGCAAGGTATGTCCTGGAAGGTATCGCATTTTGCGATACCATGAAACCCACTACTCCCATTATTGCACGACAGGCGTAACTGGTTAGAGAATCGCCTTTTACGTGTGTCCTGGTAGATGGCCTAATTGTGACCATTTCGTGCACCTCCTCGAAATGGTTTTCTGGCTGTCGTCCTTCATTTTTGCAAGCCATCTTTGCTTCTTCAAATATTGCATATTTATCATTCATGTTTGTTTGCACGCACTCGGTTCTTATTGGACGTACCAATTTTCCCAAGTGGGAAAAATGGCATGTCAATTCTTGATATTTCAGTAAGCATTTAAATTCCTTGCTCGGTAAAAGCAAAGGGTATCTCTCTAATTCCCACAACTTCTTTATTGGATATCACAATTTGTGATATCCAAATACAGGTAGTCAATTCTTCCATTTTCATCTCTCAATTATGAACTTGTGCAATTATTACACAGGTTACTTTAACTACCGAGGATTCCTCGGTAGTTCACTCTTTTGGTCTTCTCTGTTTGAACTGTTGTTGTTTTTGCAACAGTTGAGTTTCTCTTGAATTGATCAAAATTAGTAGTGTGCAAAAAATGCACATTGCTTCTATAAGGGCTTCGCAGTATGTGCAAATTTTGCATATACTGCTCAGCTTTCATAACTTGTCTTTCCTGTTCCTATCCCCAGCTTCTTCAGGTGCCCGGCCATTTGCTCTTCAAGCTCTTTGATCTCTTTGTTGATGTCTTTCAGATCGTTGAGATTGGCTTCAATGTCGATTTCCTCTTCTTCCTCGAAGGTGTCAACATATCTGGTGATGTTCAGGTTGAAGTCGTTATCGGCGATTTCTTCAGGGGTGACATCTCTGGCGAATTTCTCGATGTCTTTTCTCTCATTTACAGCATTTAGAATCTTGTTTGTGTGTTCTTCATCCAGGAAGTTTTGAGCTTTGCCGGATCTGAATCCTTTTGAAGCTTCAATGAAGAAAACATTCTTTCTGTTTTCGTTTTCTCCACCCGCTTCTCTGGATCTGTCAATTATGAGAATTGCTACTGGTATTCCCGTTGTCTGGAAGAGCCCGGCGGGAAGGCCGATTACAGTGTCTATGATGTTTTCTTCAAGAAGGTGTTTTCTTATTCTGCCCTCGGCGGCTCCTCTGAAGAGTACTCCGTGTGGAACCACAACAACGACTTTGCCTTCTTTTGCCTTTGCTGTTTCAACCATGTGGCTTATGAAGGCGTAGTCTCCCTTGGTTTTCGGGGGCATGCCTCGGTGAAAACGGTTGAATGGGTCGTTCTCTATGTTTTCTCCACCCCACTTCTTCAGGGAGAAGGGTGGGTTTGCAATTACCAGGTCGAACTTCATCAGGGTATCGTTCTCTATAAGTCGGGGATTGTTCAGGGTGTCGCCCCACTCCAGCCTTGCTGAGTCTTTACCGTGAAGGAACATGTTCATACGGGCAAGATTGTATGTAGAGCCGATGCTCTCCTGGCCATAGAGGGCATAGTCTTTTGAGTTTTGCTTTTCAACCTCTTCACCGGCCAGAAGTAGAAGACCGCCGGAGCCGCATGCAGGGTCGCATATGCGCCAGCCCGGTTGGGGGTTTGCCAGTTGCGCAAGAAGAGAGGCAACTGATTTAACTGTGAAGAACTCTCCGGCTTTTTTGCCTGCGTCAGACCCGAAACGCTCTATCATGTACATGTAGGAGTTGCCGATGATGTCGCCATCTCCTGCTGAGAGGTCGATTGTTGCAAAGTCATCAAACAGATGCCTCAGCATTTTGTTGCGCTGATCTGTTCTGCCGAGAATTGCGTCTGAGTTGAAATCGATTGAAAAGAGCCCTTCAAGCCTGTCACCGTTTGCGTCTTCAATCTTGTGCAGAGCTATGTTGATAAGCTCGCCTATGTTGTCTTCATCTTTCTTCTTGAAAAGATCATGGAAGCGGGTTCCCTCGGGGAGGACGAATCTGGTTTGCTTCAGGCGCATATTGATTCTGTCTTCTCTGCTGCCGAATCTTTCCTTAAGCTTTTTCAGCTCACTGTTGTGAAGATCGCTCATGTATTTGTAGAAGAGGAACATCAGCACATAGTCTTTGTAAATGCTTGCATCTACATTCATTCTGGATGAGTCTGCGGCATTCCAGAGAATCCTGTTGAGGTCTTCCTGTGTGTATGCGACTGGCTGTGACATGTGCTACATCTCCAATTCACTGTTCATGATATCTATGAGTAATTTTGTTTTTTTCTCTGTAAGATCTTTGTATCTGGAAATTGTTTTGTTCAGATCGATAAGCATTTGCTGCTTTTCAATTTCAGGAATGGGGATGTCGATCTTCTGCAGGTTTGGCCTTGTGATAAAGGGAATTGAACTGAGCTCCTTCAGTTTACTCAATTTTTGCTGACCTTTTACGGAGTTAAGATAAAGGACAATGTATTCCGGCAAAACTTCTTTTGTATTTAGTGTGAGAATTATTACTGATGCAGGAGTGATCCAGCATTCATTTTCCGGCATATTGAACACAGCAGCAGCGAAGCGCCCTTTGTTCTGAAGAAGGATCTCACCGTTTTCCAGTGGCCTTTTTGATGTTATGGCTGTATGAAGAGGAGAGGCATTTGTGAATTTGAGAATGCCATCTTTGCTGATGTTGCCTGGAAGAACAATCTTTGTGGTGCCTTCCGGGTTGTTAACCACTTTTTTTCTGAATGAATGACCCACTCTGGTTGTGCAAAAGTCTCTAATTTGCATATTTCCTCCATGCTCATATAGCTATAACTAATTACTGCACTTCGGTCAAGTTCTGCAACGCAATATATAATTATTGCGTTATGGGCGTGACTGGATTTATTACCCTCAGTTGCTGTATTTTGACATTCCTGGATATTTGTGTATATTACCCGCTGAGAGGCTTATCTCTCGCGACGGT
>JAGLQD010000162.1 GCA_023136985.1 Candidatus Sabulitectum sp.
GTACTCTGAATAAACGAATGATGGAAAACAAAACTTATACCTTGGTCAGATGCTGTTTTCTCCAGGAATTGTCGTTCTACAAGCCGGTTGAATACATCTTCTCCACTGGACTTGATATCCAGCTTAAGTTCTACACTTTTGTATGTGTCATATCTGAATTCCAGACCGAACACTGAGCAATTCAACAACGTCTTTCTTAAAATATCCGGCAGTCTATCAAGCCTTGATTGAAGAAGTCCGGTAAGACTTACCGGCGTGGAAAGCTCAACTGAGCTGTGAGCAAGAACCCATATATCATTAACTATAGAGAGTCCGCCGGACTCCACAAGGTGAAGAATCAGCTCCTGGAGAAAGAACGGATTCCCGCTGGAGTGTCTGTTAATGAACTCCATTGCTTTGGCTGAAACAGGGCTGTATTCAGCTCCCCTAAGTCTCTGCAGGAATCTTTCTGTGAAGTCTGTCGCTCCATAGATTGTCAACTCGCCCAGGCTGATTTGATTACACAGGGCGTATGCACTGCTTTTGCAGATATCGTCCGGAAGAAGGTTCTTATGGTCTGATCTGCGAATAAGCAGGAAGATCACTGGATAAACGGAATAGCAGTTCTTAACAATGAAGTCCAGAACTTCAGCATCTGTGGAATCCATCCACTGAAGGTCTTCAAGAACCACAATCACAGGGGAGGCCTCAGAGAGTGATTCAATAAGATCCCTTACTGCCATTCTTGTTTCAGTGGCAATCGCCTTGTTTCCCATTTCTGTAAGATCGATGTGATCAGAAGATGCTGAAACAAGCCTTCCAAGAAAAGGCAGTGCACCTTTAAGATCTTTGGAATGGCAGCATCGAGAAATGGAATCAACAAAATCTTTATATGAAATACTGTTCTCGATCTGAAGATTAAGCAGGCTCTGCAGAACTGCGGACCAGAGCCAGTGAGCCGGCTGGGCATCAGGAATTGAATAACCGCGAAGAATAATTGCTTCACTCTCCAAGGACTCGTTCTTTAAAAATTCCGATACCAGTCTTGTCTTTCCTGTTCCCGCTTCACCGGTGAGCTCCACGATCAGGTGCCTGGCTCCGCCCATTCGATTTTTCCCGGAACCACGATCCAGTTGCATTCTTCTTACTTGAGCAAGAATGGAATATTCCTTTTCTCTTGCAACAAAAACTGTCCTGACAGATGCAGTGCAGAAAGCCGGGTTACTTTTGTATCCTACGGCAACAGGTTTCCAAACGCATACGGGAACAGTTATGCCTTTCACCGTGAGCTCTGCTGGCTTACTCCACTGAATATTCTCTGAACAGTTGGCGTAGACACTGTCTGCAACAAGAATAGAGTTCTCTTCCGCATTTTCTTCCATTCTTGAAGCGATGTTCACAGTGTTTCCCATTGCGGTCAAATGACCTATTGCATCCGGTGCTACAGTCACTGGCCCGTTGTTGATCCCTATTCTGGCAGAAAGACGAACGCCGATACTTTTAAGTACCGAACCTGCAATCTCAACCACTTCAAGCATTTTGAAACCACACAGGATCGAGCTTCTGCTGTTGTTCTCTGTTGAACGGATAGCACCGAAAAGAACCATTATCCTGTCGCCTTCGATCTTGTCAACGTAGCCGGAATACTGCTCAGCTGTAAAAACCAGTTCATCCATAAGGCTTTTAGTAATGTTATGTACAGTTTCGTGATCAAGAGATTCGGAAAAAGCAGTAAACCCGGACAGATCAAGGAAGAGAACCGCCACATCCCGTCTTTCGCCTGGTACAAGCATTGCTTTGTTCAGATCACTTGAGATACTCTGCTTCTTGCGGGCAAGAAAAGCGTTCTTAAGAACCAGTCCGAGCTCTTCATTCATTGGCAGACCGTCTTTCAGTTGCTGAACAAGGGAACCTGTATGGGGCAATGGATGTTATGGTTACCCCTTACTATTATGAACCAGTTTGTTAAATGCAACAAATGAAATTGACAGTTTGCTCTGTGTTTAGTATATCACCGGCAGGTGACACCGTGTGGTGACATTTTCTTTGAGGGGTTGTGACTATGAACAAAAATTCCGAAAAAACAAAATACAGAATATTGAAAGGCCTTGAAGAACTCATAACCCGCGAAGGTTTTACCGGAGTGGGAGTGAACGCGGTTGCCAGGGAAGCCGGTGTCGATAAGGTTCTTATATACAGGTATTTCGGGTCCATGGAAGGACTTCTTAGAGCATTCGCCGATGAGAAGGAATTCTGTCCACTTGTTGCAGGTCTGCTTAATGACATCCCGGAGGAAGCTCCTCTATATGAAGTCGCCACCCGTATTGTTTTAGAACATGTCAGGGCTTTACAGAATAGCCCACTGGCTCAAGAACTTGCATGCTGGGAGCTTTCAGAGCAGAATCCTCTCACCGTTCTATTCGGAAAGGAAATGGAGAATGGTGCCATGAAAGCCCTTGCGGACAGGGGCATCATCCCTGATGAGGATGTAATCACACTGTCAGTGATAGTTCTGTGTGGTCTTCAATATCTTGTACTCCGAAGTAGAAACAACAATCCAATGATGGATATAGACTATTCCAAACCGGAGACCAGAGAAAAAGTCGAGAGGGTGATCGCTGCAATGATGAAAGCTTTTTTCAAATCCAGGGAGCCGTTAAAGTGAAGAATTATTTCCATCACGCTGTTCTTCTGTTAATCCTGTTAATTACCGGTTGCGCCACGGAGAGTAACTCCGGTAGAGAAGCAATACCGGTAACTGTGTATATCCCGGAACCTTCAATGATATCAGAAACTGTTCTTGCGCCATGCAGGCTTGAGGCAGGCTCAGAAGCTGTTGTTTCTGTGTCGGTATCAAGCGTGGTTGAAGAGGTTCTTGTCGCAGCAGGAGACACTGTATTAGGAGGCCAGAGGCTTGTTGTTCTCCGTACTGATGATCTTCAGAGGGCATCGATCTGCGACGCGGCAGCAATTCTTACAGCTGCAAGAGCAGCTTCAGAGTATGCCCACGAAAATCTTCAAAGAGCTCTTGAACTAATTGAAACAGGTGCAATGAGCGCTGGTGAGTTTGACCGGATAGAAACAGAGGCAATAGCATCAGAAGCAACTTACTACCAAGCTGTTGCAGTTTACGACTTATCTTCTACAACAGCCAGGAACGGGTATGTTCTGGCTCCTTTTGACGGTGTGGTAGGAAGGGTTATTGCCACTCAGGGAAGCAGGACACAGGGTCCACTCATGAGCATTTTCGGTACAGAGACAATAAGAGCTCAACTGCTGGTGGCTCCCGGACATATTCACAGGCTTAAGAATGGTTTACCTGTTGTGTTCATTACAGATCATTTTCCAGGCAGAGTTTTTCCGGGTTCAGTTATTTCCGTTTCCGAAACAGCAGATGTTGTTTCAGGTCTGGTCGCGCTGACAGTTCAGTTTAACGATACTACTTCATCTTTAATACCTGGTCTTTCAGGCATGGCTATGATCTCCCTTGAAACCATGGAGGATGTACTGGTTCTTCCCGGCAGCATGATGACATTTATAGACGAGAGAACCATGGAGATATTTCTGGTTCGTGACGGTAATGCTGTAAGGCAGATCGTTAATACCGGAATAAGGAATGGAATTTCATACGAGATCACTGGTGGTCTTCAGCCGGGAGATTCTGTGATCAATCTGGGACATACGCTTGTTTCTGAAGGTATGCAGGTAAGGATGGTTGCACAATGAATCTTTCTGGAATTGTGGTCAAGAGAAAAATAACATTCCTCATGGTGTTCATTCTTATGGGATTTGCTGGTATTTTCGCTCTGACCCAGCTGGGCCTGGATTACTTTCCCAAGGTGGATGTGGGGCAGATCCTTATCGTCACCATCCTTCCAGGAGGCGCTCCCGAGGAAGTTGAAAATCTTGTTACCAAGGTAATTGAAGATGCAGTTTCAGGGGTTGAGGGAGTGAGTTCGGTAGAATCTTCTTCCGGCAACTCAACCAGCGGTATTACGGTTTATGTTTCTTCTTCCGCTGATATTGAAGCTGTTGAAAGGGATATCAAAGAGGCAGTAGAGCTTGCTAAGAATGCTCTGCCGGACCAGGCTATGGAACCGGTGATTAAGGCCATGGAATCCAGTATGAAGCCTCTGGTGATCGTTGGTGTCAGCAGCGATAATTTGAACAGCGGAGAGCTTAGACAGCTGGTCTCAGAGGAAATTGAGCCAATTCTAAGCAGAGTATCAGGCGTTGCCTCCAGTACCATTTCAGGTGGAGAGGTACGGCAGATAAATATTTCTGTTAATCCTGTTCTGCTTGCCGACAGGGGCATATCTCTTCTTCAGGTTTATGGGGCTCTGCAATCTGTTCAGGGTGATCAACCAGGTGGAGATATCGATTCTGAGGGAACTGAGATCTACATCAGTGTGAAGTCCGGTTTTACCTCAACCGGGCAACTGGGTGATGTTGTGATCGGCAGCACCGGCGGTCTTCCAGTTCATATTAGAGATGTTTCGGAAATAGCTGACGGCAGCCGGGATCAGAGCAGTACCAGCAGGCTGGATGGAGAGAACTCGGTAGTTTTGATTCTGCGCAAAAGTGGTGATGCCAATACGGTAAATACCTGCCGCCTTCTTGAAGAACAAATTGCAGAAACTGCTGTAAATTACTCAGGAACCCTTGATATGGACATAATCTACTCGCAGAAGGATTTTGTTCTGGATTCCACCAGAAGCCTTCTTATGACTGGTATCCAGGCAATCTTTCTTGCGGCTGCAGTTCTTATGTTCTTTCTTGGGTCGGCTGTAAATGCAGGAATTGTCAGTATATCAATGCCTCTTTCCTTTATCTCCACATTTGCTGCAATGTATCTTTTTGGCGTGAATCTGAACATAATGAGCCTGGCAGGACTCAGTATTTCCATCGGAATGATTGTCGATAATTCGGTAGTTGTTCTGGAGAATATTCACAGGAGAAGGCGTGAAGGAGAAACCCGCGAAGGTGCTGCGTCCCATGGAGCCTCCCAGGTGGCCATGGCAGTTACAGCATCTACGCTCACAACGGTTGCTGTTTTTATACCGATGTTGTTCGTTAAGGGGATGACCGGACAGATATTCAGAGACTTGAGTATTACCATTGCCTCTGCTCTGTTCATCTCTCTCTTTCTTGCGCTTACACTGGTTCCGCTTCTGGCTTCAAGGTCAAAAAATCTGATAAAGAAGCACAGTGATAAATCTCTTGCAGCACGAATAGATAAAGGGCTTCGGAAGCTTGATGTCCGGTATGAGCGGATACTTACCTACTGTACAGCTCACAAGACAAAAGTTCTTCTGCCTGTGGTTCTTTTGTTTTTTCTCTCTATGTTTCTTTTCCGCCTCATTCCAACATCATTCCTTCCAGATATTCAGGAGGGAATAATTGACATTACCATCAGCCTCCCAACTGGGACAAATCTTGCTCAAACTGATAGTTTTGCCATGGCAATGGAAGATTCTCTTGCAGCCCTGTTCCAGCCTGGAGATCTGGGGCATCTGGTGGTTGATGTGGGAAAAGCCGAGGGAATGGGCGCCATGTTCGGTTCTGATGCCACATGTAGAATAGTTATGACCTGCTACCTTATACCAGAGGAACAAAGAGAAGTCGGCGTGGAAGAATATGCGGTTGCAATGCGTACAATCCTTTCAAATACTCCCGGCATAAGATTTGCAGTAAGGACCGGAGCTCCAATAGGTAACGAATTTCCCATTCAGATAAATCTGTTTGGTTCAGACCTGGACACATTGAAAATACTTGGT